>JBKQKT010000151.1:0-3691 GCA_052147365.1 Candidatus Korobacteraceae bacterium
CCATCCCAATTTTCGACGGGCCTGTGCTTTCTGCTATCGTCTTTGCTGCCCTTCTGGCCGAGTGCTACCAAGAAAACTGCAAGCCTTCGTATAGGCTGCACAGGACTGTCCTGGCTGCTGCATCCTATGGGATCGTCTTGCTCGGCTTCCGCCGCACATACTGGGGAGAGCTGGCGATTGGCACGGTCATTCTGATGCTGTTCAAACAGCGCAGACGGATTCGCAATTTCGTGCTGGTCGGTACGATGCTATGCCTCGCAGCGGTAATACTGGGAAAGCCCTTTGCCGCTCGTGTCAGGAGCCTCGACTTCATGCAGATCGACGGCGAATTCAGTGCCGACAACTCCGACCATCTGCATGACTTGCAGGATGCGTGGGACCAGGTGCGCGAATCCCCGCTGATGGGCATCGGGGTTGGCACCGCCTATCCCACCTGGCGAATTCGAAACTGGAAGAACGAGGCGGTCATGGTCCATAATGCGCCGATCCATGTCTGGCTCAAGTATGGAATGGCAGGGCTTGTTTGTTATTTATGGTTTCATGCGGTTCTTCTGGGCTGGCTCTATAGGCGATCGAAATATGCGGCCGGAGAGACTGCCGCGTTTCTGACTGCCGCGTTTGTGTACTTGACAGCGCAGTTTGTGATGATGCTGGGTTTTGCTCCCTGGCCGTATTCGGAACTTCAGCTCACGACGCTGACTTCCTTTATTATGGCGGCCGTTTTCTCGATCGCACCGGGCATGCCGGCTCTGGCACGGATCAGGGGAAACGAATCAAGGTGATGTCACTTCCGACATTCTCCGTGGTGACACCGTCTCTAAACAACGGTGAATTTATCGAAGACGCGATCCTGAGCGTCTCGGGGCAACAAGCCGTAGACGCTGAGCACATCGTTGTGGACGGCGCTTCGACGGACGGCACGCTCGGGATTCTGGGGCGCTATCCGCACCTGCAATGGACTTCGGAGAAGGACCATGGGCAATCCGACGCCATCAACAAGGGGTTCCTGCGCGCTACCGGCGACTTGGTGGGCTGGCTGAATGCTGACGACTACTACCTGCCCGGTGGCCTCGAAGCCATCGCTCGTGCGGCCCGGGAACACCCCGAAGCCGACGTCATCTATGGCGACTGCATTTTTGTGGACATCCACGGAAAGATCGTGCGTTCCAAGGTCGAACATGATTTCGATCCTGCCATTCTGCTGTATTTCGGCTGCCACATTCCATCGACTTCCACGTTCTTCCGCCGCCGCATCATCGAATCGGGACAACTGCTGGATTGCGAATATCGGGTGTGCATGGACTTCGAGTATTTCGCAAGGCTGGCTCATGCGGGATGCAAGTTTCACTACGTACCGCGATTCATCGCGGCTTTTCGCTGGCATGGGAACAACATCAGCTTGAGTCATGCGGCGAGGCGTGCGGAAGAACGCCGGCGAGTCCAACTCAATTTGGCGCGGGCTCACACTCCGAGGCGACTTTCAAACTCCTCGCAGATGTGCATCGGGCAAAGCGGGTGATGCGCAAAGCCCTGTCTGGAAACATTGTTCGTGAGTTGCGTGTCCGCCGGATGAAGGGTAAGGACACGCGGTGGCTGCGAGGCGTCAGCTCTGAGACATGCGCAAGCTTAGCGTCCTTGTGATCCACAACCAGTATCAGCAGCCTGGCGGGGAAGACGCCGTGGTGCGCGCCGAGCTGGAGATGCTTCGCAGCGCGGGCCATCCGGTCGTGCCCTTCATCCGGAGCAATACGGCCATCGCGGAGTTCAATCCTCTACAAAAAGCTTCATTGGCGGTCAGCACGACATGGAATCGCAGGGCCCATGCGCAGATTCGCGAGCTTATTGCCAAAGAACGTCCTGACATTGCACACTGCCACAACCTGGTGCCCCTCATAAGTCCGGCCGCTTACAACGCCTGTAGGACTGCGGGTCTGCCTGTCGTGCAGACGCTCCACAACTATCGTCTGTTATGTCCCTCCGCAACTTTGTATTCTGGAGGGCGGATTTGCGAGGACTGTGGGCGCAGCCCATTCCGCGGAGTGAGCCGCGGATGCTACCGCAATTCGGGTTTGCAAACTGCGGCTCTGGCCATGATGCTTGGCACTCATCGTCTGCTGCGTACATGGAGCCGCTCCGTTGATGCTTACGTGGCCTTGAGTCAGTTCACTCGTGATTGCTTTGTCGCCACAGGTTTGCCGGCGGAGAAGCTCCACATCAAGCCAAACTTTCTGTTGGACGATGCCCCGCCGCGTGCAGGGTTGGGAGAGTATGCATTGTATGTGGGCAGGCTCGCCCCGGAAAAAGGGGTGTTGGAAATGCTGCTCGCATGGCAGCGCCTGGCGCACATCCCGCTGATGGTAGTGGGCGACGGCCCATTGCGCGATGAGGCTTCGCGAATGATGGATAAATCGAGAAGCCCCCGTGTCCGCCTGCTAGGACAGTTGAGCGCAGACAACGTTCGCGCTTGGATGAAGAACGCCCGGTTTCTGGTGTTTCCCAGCCGGTGGTACGAGCCATTCGGCATGACCTTGCTGGAAGCTGCGGCGTGTGGCGTTCCAGCCGTTGCCGCCCGTGTTGGGGCAATTCCCGAGCTGGTGAGTGAAGGTCAGACAGGCTTGCTCTTCGACTCGCAGAATCCTGACGAGCTGGCCGCAAAGGCGAATTGGGCGTGGACACATCCGGCGGAGATGGCCGCGATGGGCTTCGCGGCTCGCCGGCTTTACGAACAAAAATACACACCCGCGAGGAACTACGAACTGTTGATGAACATTTATCAGGCTGCTCTCTCAAGAGCGCAACATGGCGACATCAGCGACACGAGGCTGCTTGCCCGCAGTCAAGGGGTTTCCTTGTCTTGCAATAGCCGGTAAATAGGGTTTGATATACACACGATTTATGTGTAGCTTTACAGAGGCGAACAGAGGATTCCATGAGTAAGCGCATCAACATCATTTTGCCTGAGGCTACACTTCGCCTTCTCGACAAAGCAGCTCCCAGAGGCAGCCGCAGCCGATTTATCTCTGAAGCGGTAACGCATTATGTGACCAGCCGAGCCAGAAGGAACCTGGCTGCCAGGTTGAAACATGGGGCTGTAGTTAATGCCCTAAGAGACCTGGACATTGCTCAGGAGTGGTTTTCCCTTGACGAGGAAACATGGCAGACCAAACCGCCCTCAACAGCCGGCAAAGCATAGGATTTCCTCGCCGTGGCAATATCTACCTGGTTAACTTTGATCCCACCGTTGGGGCCGAGATCAAGAAGACCAGGCCCGCTTTGATAGTCCAGAATGACATCGCAAACCGCCACAGTTCCATCACAATTGTTGCGGCTATCACCAGTAAGTATGCAGTTCCACCTTACCCAACCGAAGTCATCCTGGAGCCAAAGGAAACCGGGCTTCGGCAAAGCTCTGCCGTCTTGCTAAACCAAGTCCGTTCCATCGACCGCGCCCGCTTGATCAAGCGCATCGGCCACGCCAGCGCTGCGACCATGCGGCGCGTTGATCGCGCCCTCCAGATTAGCTTCGGACTGATAAGAATCTAGAGCCCATTGTCTGCCGTCTGTATGGCCTAGCCACAGGTGGCTTGCAGCTTGCGCCGTCTCACCCGTCCGGCAGCTCCGGAAATGTATCGCTTTCGTGGTTATCCGGGTCTGCACACCAACCCGCATCTCAATTTCAACGCAAAGGAGG
>JBKQKT010000152.1:0-2772 GCA_052147365.1 Candidatus Korobacteraceae bacterium
CGGCCACTTTCTGCCTTTGCCAGTGCATGCCGGTGGTGCGCTCGTCATACACCTGCAATCGATAACAGCCGCAATTGCGCTTTCCTGTTTCCGGATTGCGCGTGAACACCATGGGCAGCGTGATAAATCGCCCGGCGTCCTGCGGCCAGCACTGCAGGATGGGAAACTCCGCAAGCGAGAATCCCTCGCGTCGAATGACTTCCTTGCACGGTCCGCCGTTGACGATCTTCGGAAAAAACGATCCCATCTCGGCCAGCTTCGGAAGCATCTTCAGCTTGCCGATCAGTCCCTCCGGCATGCGCATCTGCAGATACTCGGAGATGCGGTCGGCAACTTCCTGGACGTTGTCCACACCCAGCGCAATCTCCATCCGCCGCATGCTGGCGAAAGCGTTGATGAGTACGGGAACCGTGCTGCCCTTGGGCTTCTCGAATAACAGCGCGGGACCGCCGCCTTTCACGGAACGGTCGGCAAATTCGGTGATCTCCAGAACGGGATCCACCTCGATGGCAACACGCTTCAGCTCGCCATTCTTATCGAGTGCTTTGATGAACTCGCGCAGATCGGTCCAGGGCATGGATTGACTATCATTAAAGTTATCATTCCAACCAGGGAGAATAATGTTCAATCGAGTTGCCTTCGTCACCGGCGCAAGCCGCGGCATTGGCCGAGCCACGGCCCTGCTCCTTTGCCGCGCGGGTTATGACATCGTTGTTGCCTCGCCTGAAGTGGAGAAAAACGAAGAGGTCGCCGAAGCGATTCGCGCGTGCAGCGGTAAAGCTCTCACCGTGAATCTCAACCTCACTTCGCTCGAATCGATCAAGGAAGCCTTCGTCCGCGCATACAAGGAAATGGGCCGCGTCGACGTGCTGGTAAACAACGCCGGCATCACGCGCGACGGTTTCGCCATGCGCATGAAACCGGAGGACTGGAATCTGGTGCTGCAGGTGAACCTCACCGGCGCGTTCCACTGCATACAACAGGTGCTGCATCCGATGATGCGCGAGCGCTATGGCCGCATCGTTAACATCGCGTCCGTTGTGGGCGAGATGGGCAACTCCAGCCAGGCGAATTACGTTTCCTCAAAAGCTGGCCTCATCGGGCTCACCAAGGCCATCGCCCGCGAGATGGGCAGCCGTGGCATCACGGTGAACGCGGTGGCACCGGGCTTTATCGAAACCGATATGACGAAAGGCCTGCCTGCGGAGATCCGCGACAAGATGCTAACGGCCATTCCTCTGGCTCATCTGGGCAAGCCGGACGATGTCGCCGCGGCAGTGAAGTTTCTGGCCAGCGAAGACGCCGCCTACATCACCGGTCACGTGCTGGACGTGAATGGCGGGATGTACATGTAGGACATGCGGCGCCAGCCGCGTTCCTGCCGCGTCCGACTGGCGGATACTGATGAAATGCTGGTCAGAGAGCGGCGGGCTGGCGCAATGTTATCTCAGCCGTTGGGCGTTCCTTGTTTAGTGACTCGGCTTCGGCAGCGGCTTCCGCGGTAACATCTCGTGCCGGTTCGCTGCATCGTACACCACCGAAGCAATCACCGCCACCGCCTGCATCAAATCCGCCCCCTGAGCGTGATCGTACGTGTCCATGCTGGTGTGATGCGTGACGTGCTCGTAATCGAGCGGGTCCTGAATGAACTGGAAGCCAGGCAGACCCACCGCGTCAAACGAGAGATGGTCCGTTCCGCCCGTGTTACGAATCGTGATCGTCGAAACACCCAGGTCGCGAAACGGCGCCAGCCATTGCTCGAACACGGGCCGCATCGCGTCGTTCCCCTGCAGGTACACCCCGCGAATCTTGCCGGTGCCGTTATCGAGATTGAAGTACCCTGACAGCTTGGCCTGCTCGTCCGTGATCTTCATCGTTTCGGGATCGCCGAAGTGCGCCTTCACGTAAGCCTTCGAGCCAAGCAGCCCTTCCTCTTCGCCCGTCCACAACCCGATCCGCACGGTGCGATCCATTTTCAGATTGAGGGCCTTCAGAACGCGCATCACTTCCATCATCACCGCGCTGCCCGCGCCGTTGTCCGTCGCCCCTGTTGCCGAGTGCCATGAATCGAAATGGCCGCCAATCATCACCACTTCATCCTTCTTTGCGCCGCCTGGAATCTCGCCGATGATGTCGAACGAATCGACGGCTGTGTCGTTGGTGTCCGCCTTGAGGTCCACGGTCATCTTCTCGGGAATGTTCTTCTCGGCGAGACGCGCGAGCCGATTGTACTGCTCGGCCGTGACCACGAACGTGGGCGGCGCCATCGGGAACTTCGGATCGTAACTGCCACCCTGTTCCGCTGCCAGCATGCCGGTGTGCGCGCGCTGATCCGACGTGATCACCGCCAGCACTCCCTCGTCCAGAAGAAATTGATTCAGCTTCGCCCGGACTGCATCGCGCGCGTCGAAGAACTTATCCATGACATCCGGCGGCAAGCTCATCAGATACTCGCGAGACTCCGCGGGATCGTCGGGAACGTCAATGTGCTCGACATCCACGGCGATCTTCGCGTGCGGTTCCGGCGCTTTGGCAAGGTCGGCCAATTCGGCATCGGAGTAGCGCGTGAACTCAGGCTTCTCCAACGGCGCGATCTTCAGCTCATGCGTCAGCAGAACAATCTTGCCGCGCAGCGTGCCCTTGTACTGTTTTTCCCAGGTCTCAATCTGCGCCTGATAACGCTTCGGATCGAGCACCCGCCGCGGCCCTCCCAGCGGCGCATAAACCACTTCGGCCGACACCGGCCCATTCGTGCTCTTCGACCACGCCAAG
>JBKQKT010000153.1:0-2528 GCA_052147365.1 Candidatus Korobacteraceae bacterium
CGCGGCGAGTCCTACCGCAAGCGCTGCTTCGATGATCGAGCGGTTACGCAGCAAGGCCCGGAAATCGACCTTTTCGTTCTGCGACCTACCTTCCTTCGGAAGTAAGAACAGAAGCACCGCTTCGATGACGAACAACACAGAGCCGCCTAAAAACGGCAGCCTGTACCCCCCAACCCTGTACATCACGCCACCGATGAGCGGCCCCAGAACTGATCCGAAGGTGCTGCCGATGAACGCGTAGCCAAGCATCTCCACGCGCTGGTGGGGATAGTGCTCTGCAATCACTGCCAGACCGGCGGTCCAGGTCGCGGCAGAAGCGGCGCCTTCGAACAGCCTTGCCACGAGCAACAGCTGAAAGCTCGACGCCAACCCGGAAAATGCCGCTGCCAGGAGGCCGAACACCACGCCACAAAACATCGTGCGGCGTCCGCCGAGGCGATCTCCGAAATATCCAAAAATCGGGGTCACAACCAGCACGCTGACCGCGTAACCACCGTAGAGAATCCCAAAGTGTTCCTCGGTGTGGACTCCGGCCGGAGAGAGCGAAGTGAGGGGCACCAGCATTCCGTACAGCAGGTAATCGAGGAACAATGCGAACGCCACTACCCCGACGATAGTCCAGGCGTTCGATTGAGCTACCGGTGTAACATTCCTGACTTCCATGAGATTCTGGCCGTTTTTGCAGTTGAACTTCTTACTCCACCCGCACAGATATGTCACGGCGCGCTTTTCGAGTAGGTTTTGCGAGCCGGAGCGTCGCTGTTAGCGAGAGTTTACAAAGGCACTATCAAGCGCGAATTCGACTATTCGGATTCCGCGCCGCCCTCATTCCACAATCGCGCTTATTCGACAATCGCCGAGGAATAGCTCGGCGGGTCGCCGATGAAGCCGCGCCCTGAGGGTGGCTCGAAGCCATTCTCGTCCTTCACCCCGTAGTGCTGCGCGAGCTCGGCTGCGTAGAACACCTTGCCGCTGTGTTCCATCCGATTGGAGTCGGCATAGAGCGCTGCGATGATCGCACCGCCGAATTCGGGGGTCTCCGCGAAGGGGAGGAGCGCCTCGTACTTTTTCGCTTCGGAGGAGTTCAGAACTTTTTCGGTTTTGACCAGGCCTAGCCACAGCGACACTACCGCGACGCCGTGCGGCTGGAAGTCGTGCGCCATGTCGAAGGCCATCTTGTCGACCGCGGCCTTGGTTCCCCCATAGGCCGGGCCATGCACATAGCATCGGCTACCGGGCGATGAAATGTTGATGACCACGCCGGCGGTGCGAATCAGCATCGGCGCGGCGAGCCAGCTCGCGACGTAGGTCGACCGTGCGCCCACGTCAAAGAGATCCGCGAACGCTAGAGGTTTGTTCCAGAATGGTCCCGGCTCCGTGAACCCGTCGGGAATCGCGGTGGCGTTGTTGACGAGGATGTCGAGGCGGCCGGCCTCATACGCAATGCGATCGAAGACCGCGCGCGTCTGCGCGTCATCTTTGTGATCGCAAACGACGGCGATGCCCTTGCCGCCGCGACGTGTGACTTCCTCGGCAGTCGCGGATACGGTACCTCCGAAGGGGCTGTCGTCGTTGCGCGTGCTGCGCCCGGTGACATACACGGTCGCACCGGCGCTGCCGAGTTTTTGCGCGATTCCTTTCCCGACGCCGCGGCTGGCACCGGTGACCAGCGCTACTTTTCCTGCGAGCATCACTTACTCCTTCTCATACGCCGCCAAGGGCGTACTCGAGATCTGCGATGAGGTCCGACACATCCTCGATGCCGGTCGAGTAGCGAATGAGACCCTCCGGAATGCCCGCGGCCGCGCGTTCCTCGGCCGTGCATTCAACATGGCTGGTCACCAAAGGGGGTCCCACCACTGTCTCGACACAACCCAGGTTGGCTGCCCGGTGCGCGTACCGTAGCCGCGGCAGCGCGAGTTTGATGGCGTCGAGTCCGCCCCGCACACTGAAGCTGAGCATGCCGCCGAAGCCGCGCATCTGATGCCTGGCGACCTCGTGGTGCTGATGCGTTTCGAGTCCCGGGTAGTTCACCTGTTCTACGACCGGCTGCCGCTGCAGCCAACGCGCGATGGCGAGTGCGCTTTGGTTCTGTCTCTCGACCCGCAGAGCCAGCGTTTTCATCCCGCGCAACAAGTGGTAGGCGTCCATCGGCGCCAGCGTCGCCCCGTTTATTTCACGGAAATGAAAAAGGGTTCTGATCAACGACTGGCTGCCGCAGGCCGCACCCCCTAATGCGTCCGCGTGTCCGCCCAGATATTTGGTGGCGCTGTGCAGAACCAGGTCTGCGCCCAGTTGAAGCGGATTCTGATTGATGGGCGTAGCGAACGTGTTGTCCACCACCACTAACGCATCCACGGCATGAGCGGCTCGCGCCAACCGCGCGATATCTACAATCTTGACGGTGGGATTGGTCGGCGTTTCGAGGTACAGCAGTTTGCAGCCGCGGGCCATCTCCGCTTCGAGCTGTGCAAAGTCAGTGGTAGCGCAGAGGCGGACCTCGATGCCAAAGGCGGGTAGAAATTCGG
>JBKQKT010000154.1:0-6020 GCA_052147365.1 Candidatus Korobacteraceae bacterium
TGGGTGTGCAGGCGATGCGTTGCGGTGCGGACGACTATCTCGTTAAACCCCTCAGGGAGAGTGCCGTCTTGGCAAGCCTCGAGCGCGCGTTGCACAATCGGCAGCTCGAACAACAGGTCGAGAATTACCACCAACACCTCGAAGAAATGGTCGCGGAACGCACCGGGCAACTACAAGCCGCTCTCCGTCAAATCGAGAGCAGTTACGAAGACACACTGCGAGCCCTTGGTGCGGCGGTGGATCTCCGCGACAATGCGACGGCAGGCCACTCTCAGCGTGTCTGCCGTTACTCGCTCGAGATGGCTCGCGCGCTGGGCTGGTCGGACAAACAATTAGGAAATCTCGCCAGGGGAGCTTATCTGCACGATATCGGAAAGCTCGGCGTCCCCGACGGCATTCTACTCAAGCCGGGGCCTCTCACCGCGGATGATCGCAAACTGATGCAACAGCACGCCCAGATGGGGTTCGACCTCGTGAAGGACATTCCCTTTCTTGCTGACGCCGCCGAAATTGTTCTCTCGCATCACGAGCGCTACGACGGCGGCGGCTATCCGCGAGGCCTCAAGGGAGAAGAGATTCTTCTGAGCGCGCGAATCTTCGCCGTGGCGGATACTCTCGATGCCATCACATCCGACAGGCCCTACCGGCGTGCTTCTTCGTTCGACGCGGCACGCGAGATCATCCGCCACCTTTCTGGCAGCCAGTTTGATCCAAAAGTGGTAAGCGTATTCCTGAGCATTCCCGAAGACACTTGGCCGACGATCGCAAGGAACCAGCGGCAAATTGCTGAGCTCTCACCCGAGTTACGAAGGAGCAGTGCCATTCTTCGCCTGGGTCTTGATGTGATTCCCTGACTGATCTCGCTGGCCTATTTGATTCCGATCACAGAATGGGAGACCTTTGGGCCGTGTGCCAAGAGGTTTGCAGAGACTTACGAGCAGTTCCCACCCCAGTTTGCCCGCGAACTTCTCGTCGCTTGCTGCAATGGATCGGTGTCGTGCGTGTGACAGAATGTATGCAAGCCGACTTGCTTCGAGATCTCCGCGCTCTGGGCTACGGTTTCCCGGGCCGCCGCCATGGGCTTTCCGGCGAGCCATGGGAACTCGGTTGATCTCTCTGGTTGCCTGCTCTAGGTGGAAGAGAATGGCCCATCCTGGAGCTATTGCTTGGTTTTTCTCCGCTGGCCGCCACACGGCGAAATGCCTCTCGCCCTGGCAAAGACAAACGACACTGGGGCAAATCTGCAATTGCCCCTTGACAAATCGCCGCCTCGGCGCAATAAATACGACTTGTAGTCATATATGGGTATTGGTCGGCTATGAATAACAGGCGTGCATCTCACGCTACCACTCTCATCGAGGTCCTGGCTTCCGAGAATCTCCCGCACTTGCAAGGCATGGGACGCCGCCAACGTCGCGCCGCCGAAACGCGTCTGCGCCTGTTCCGTTGCGCACTTCAGCTTTTTGCCGAGCGCGGCTTTCCTAATGTCACGCTGGAGGACATCACCGAAGCCGCGGATGTCGGCAAGGGGACTTTCTTCAACTATTTCGAGAGCAAAGATCACGTGCTGGGTGTGATGGCTGAAATTCAACTTGGCAAGGTAAGAGAAGCCGTGACGCTGGCCGAATCTCGCAAACGCACTATTTACTCGGTGTTGCATCGTCTGTTCCTTCGCGTCGCCGAAGAACCGGGTCGTAGTCCCGACCTCGCCCGTGCCTTGATCTCGTCCTTTCTCGCAAGCGAGCGGGTTCGTAGCCTGGTCGACCGCAAGCTTCGCGAAGGCCGCAAGATGGTCGCCCAGGTTGTAGCTGCCGGGCAAAAGCGCGGAGAGATCGATTCTCGCCTAAAAAAAGAGAAGGTTGCGCTTCAGCTCCAGCAGGCGTTCATGGGAACACTCCTGCTTTGGTCGCTGCAGGGCCAGCCTGCGCTTGAAGCTTGGATAGAAGGAAGCTTTCAACACTTTTGGAGGGCCATCGCCATACCGCATCAAGGGGCAAAGTGATGAAACGCACTTTCTGTACCGTAGTCATCCTGTCACTGGCAAGCCCGATCTGCGGTGCGCGGGAGATAGGAAGAAAAACTTTGGACGGCTTCTGGGAAATCCATAATCGATTTGGCTTACCGGGCTGTGGCGCAGGTTTTCACTCGCGAGGTAGGAAGGTATGAAACGACGTCTCTTTGTTCTGATCCTGATAGCGGCAGCGATCGCCGCAGGCGCGTATTTTTACCCGCGTATTACCAAGAAAGCGAAACCCGAGAATCAGCTCACACTCTCGGGCAACATCGAGGCGCACGAGAGCCTGGTGAGCTTCAAGGTTCCAGGGCGCATCATCGACTTACCTGTTGAGGAAGGCCAATGGGTTGAGCGAGGCACCCTGCTGGCACGCCTGGATGATGCCGATTACAGGCAGAAGGTGCGGATCGACGAAGCCAACGTGCACGTGCGCGAATCCAACCTAGCGCTCACGCTCGCCGGAACCCGCGAGCAGGAAATGAAGGCGTCGCAACAAACCATGCTCGATGCACAAGCCGATCTGCAGCAGAAGAAGCTCGACTATGATCGCGCCCAGCACCTATTCAGCAAAGAAGAAATCTCCGCCCAGGACCGCGACCGCGCGGATACCGCCCTGAAGCGCGCCGAGGCGACCTTCCAGGCAGCGCAACAGCGTTACAACCAAGCCGTCGAAGGAAGCCGCAAGGAAGATATCGTGATCGCGCGCGCCAATCTCGCGGAAGCCGACGCCAATCTGGGGCTGTCGCGAGTCAACTTAGGCTACACAATCCTCCGCGCCCCGTCTGCCGGAGTGATCACCGTGCGCCAGGCTGAGCTTGGAGAGGTGGTTGTTGCCGGTACTCCGGTGGTTACGCTCGCCGACCTCGATCACATTTGGCTGCGCGCGTATATCGCCGAAACCGATCTGGGCCGCATTCACTGGGGCCAGGAGGCAGCCATCACCACCGATACCTATCCGGGCAAGCAGTACCGCGGACGCATCTCATTCATCTCCTCGGACGCCGAATTCACGCCCAAGAGCGTTCAAACCTACAAAGAACGGGTCACCCTCGTCTATCGCATCAAGATCGATGTCGAAAATCCCAATCACGAACTCAAACCCGGCATGCCTGCGGATGCCCACGTCGTTCTAGCCGCAGCCAATCAAAACGCGGGCCAACAGGAAGCTACGCCGGAGAAGTAATGGCGGAACAACAGCAAACCGTGATCGTCGCCGAGGGGCTCACGAAGAGCTTTCCAGGTGTGCACGCTGTTGATCGCCTCAGCTTTGACGTGCGCTCCGGGGAAATCTTTGGCCTGGTGGGTCCCGATGGGGCAGGGAAAACGACTACGCTCCGCATGCTCGCGGGCATTATGCCGCCCGATGAAGGGACAGCCCGTGTCGCTGGCTTCAATGTCGTTGACGATCCCGAAGGCGCCAAGCACCACCTCAGCTACATGCCGCAGCGCTTCGGGCTTTATGAAGACCTCACGGTTGACGAGAATATCCGCTTCTACGCTGATCTCTTCGGAGTGAGAAGGACTGAACGCCGAGAGCGTTCCACGCAACTGTTACAAGCAGCCGGCATGAAGGAATTCCGCAAGCGCCTTGCCGGAAACCTTTCCGGCGGCATGAAGCAAAAACTAAGTCTGGTCTGTGCGCTCATTCATCGTCCCACGGTGATCCTGCTGGATGAGCCGACCACGGGAGTCGATCCCGTTTCGCGTCGCGACTTCTGGCGCATCCTTTACGAACTGGTCTCGGAAGGCGTGACCATTCTCACCTCCACCGCTTATCTTGACGAGGCGGAGCGCTGTCATCGCGTCGCCTTGCTCCATCAGGGCAAGCTGCTCTTCTGCGACACACCCGCGAATCTCAAGGCCAAGCTGGGCAAAGGAGTCTTGTCCATTACCTCATCCGAACCGCGCCGGTTGCGCGGCCAACTCGAGCGCACGGCTGGAATCTCAAGTCTCGTGCTGACCGGTGACGGCCTGCACGTGGTGGTTGACGATGCCGCCCGGCGCATTCCCGAATTCGAGGCGCAACTAAAGATCGCGCAAATCCCCTTCGATGTGATTCAACAAGTCACGCCTACGATCGAGGATCTCTTCGTGGATGCGGTCGGCGGTGGAGAGTCATCCCATGCCTGAAGGCAACAACTCTGTCGTGATCGAGAACCTGGTCAAGCAGTTCGGCGATTTTGTGGCCGTCGATCACATCAATCTCGAGATCCGAAAAGGCGAGGTGTTTGGCTTTCTGGGACCGAATGGCGCGGGTAAATCTACTACCATCCGCATGCTCTGCGGTCTGCTGACGCCTACATCCGGCCGCGCGCGGGTTGCAGGAAATGACGTGGGCCGCGAACCCGAATCGGTGCGCCAGAACATCGGCTATATGTCGCAGAGGTTTTCCCTTTATAACGATCTCAAAGTAATCGAAAACATACGCCTCTTCGCGGGCCTCTATAGCGTGCCTTCGGGCAAGCTCGAAGAACGAATCAAATGGACCCTGGAAATAGCAAACCTCAAAGGCCGGGAGAATCTAATTACCGGCACGCTTCCCGGCGGGTGGAAGCAGCGCCTCGCCTTGGGCTGCGCGGTGTTGCACAAACCGCCAGTCATCTTCCTAGACGAGCCCACTTCGGGTGTTGACCCCATCTCGCGCCGCCAGTTCTGGGACCTTATTCATCACATGGCAGACGAAGGTGTGACCGTCTTCGTGACCACGCATTACATGGAAGAAGCGGAATACTGCAACCGTCTGGCCCTGATCTTCCGCGGAAAGATAGTCGCGCTGGGTACGCCATCCGAGCTAAAGCAGAAATCGATGACAGGCGAACTGCTGCTTGTCGAGTGCGAACCGCTTGCAAACGCAGTGGAAGTCCTGCAATCCGCACCAGACGTGATAGACGCCGCGGTCTTCGGTAACGCGCTGCACCTGGTCGTGCACAACGCTGCCACTGCGATCCCGCACGTTCGGACGTACCTGTCGGAGCACAGCATTTCCGTTGGCCGTATAGAGAAGATACACCCCAGCCTGGAAGACGTTTTCGTCTCTGTTACAACCGCGCGCGATTCGGAAAAGGGATGGAAAGCATGAGCTTCGTTCGCTTCCTGGCCGTGTCTCGGAAAGAATTCATCCAGATTCTCCGTGATGCGCGCAGCCTGTTCATTGTCGTGATTATGCCGGTGACTCTGATGCTGCTGTTCGGTTACGGGGTCAGCCTCGATCTCAAGGGGCTGCCCATCTATGTGTACGACCGCGACGCGAGCCAGCAGAGTCAGGACCTACTGAAGCACTTTCAGGCCAGCGAATATTTCAATGTTGTGCGCGTAGTGAACAACTATCCGGCACTCACAAGGGCGCTTGACGACGGTAGCGCAAGAATGGGGATAGTCGTTCCGTGGGATTTCTCGCAACGCCTGCATGACGGCCGCCCGGCACAGGTGCAAGCGCTCGTCGACGCCACTGACGACAACACCGCCAATGTCCTGTTCGGCTATGCCCAAGGGGTTGTCCAGAGCTGCTCGTCGGACATCCAGCTTGAATGGCTCCGCAACCGTGGCCAACTCGCCCAGCCTGCTCCCGTGCGTGTGGAAACCCGCACCTGGTACAACGAGGATCTTGAAAGCAGCGCATTCATCGTTCCCGGCGTGCTAGCCCTGGTCATGTCTGTGATCGGGGCTTTCCTCACCTCGCTGACCATCGCGCGCGAATGGGAACGCGGCACCATGGAGCAGTTGATTTCAACTCCGGTCACGCTGGCTGAAATCATGCTTGGCAAGTTACTGCCCTATTTCGCCATAGGAATGTTCGACGTCATTCTCTGCGCCCTGATCGCCATCCATTGGTTTCACGTACCCTTCCGAGGTTCTTTTGTGACTCTGCTGGTCAGCTCGGCCATGTTCATGGTGGTGGTGCTTTCGCTCGGATTCTTTATCTCGGTGATCGCCAAGAGCCAGTTCGCAGCTAGTCAAATCGCGCTGCTTATTACCTTCCTTCCCGCTTTTCTGCTGTCTGGATTTC
>JBKQKT010000155.1:0-3175 GCA_052147365.1 Candidatus Korobacteraceae bacterium
GGGCCGGGATTTCTACCGCCGCAGCTTCCGGCTCAATGGAAATGCTGGCGGGCAGCGGATTCAAAGTCGCCAGCCAGGCGCCCAACGCCTGACGCTCCGCTTCGGTCCCCGCAAAGGCTGGCATGAAGCCTTTCAAGGAGCTGAGATGGTCCAACTGGTAGTCAATCATCGCCCAACTCCAACCTCGGACGGCGAGGCGGATGCTGTTGTATCCGTCTACGGTGTGGCAGCTCGCACACTCTACGCGGTAAATCTCCTCGCCGGCGGGCTCCAGGTCCCGGAGATCAAGGTCGCGATGGCGGACCCAGCGCGCTGACTTGAGCACACCGTGCGCCCGAACGCGCTGCACGTCTTCCAAGCGCAACCCGTTCGAGTACATGTAGCCGTAAATGATGTACGGTTTGCGCACCGCTTCGCGGACCCATTCGGTAACAGCAGTGGTGGAGAGGGCGAGGACAGCGATCAGGACAGCGAATACCAGGTTGAAAGGGCGTGGGCGCCGCAGGGGACCAAAGTAGGTGAAAGCCATGACCAAGGCTGAAAAGAAGATCGAGAGACCGGCAAAGACGCTGACCGCCGGGGCTCCTCCCATCGAAATCTCGCGCGCCATGGCGGGGAGCGTGGAGATGTACCAGATTCCCGCAAAAGGAATGATCAGAGCGCCCAGCAACAGCCATTTGGCGGCGTAGGGGACAAGCTGAGTTCGCAGGGCGATGTCGCGAACGGCAGAGGAGGTAATCAAAGCATAAACACCGGCCAGTGCGATGCACACGGAGGTCCGAACCACCAAGGAAGGCAACATACCTGGATTGAAGTACGCGGAGGAGAAAGTCTGCGTCTGGAGCCATCTCCCCGGCGTCAGCATGAACGTCAGAATGCCGTTGATCACCAGCAGGCTGGCCCAGGCTGCCCCGAAGTAAATCCACCCCACCCGCAAGTGAGTCTGGCGGTCAAGCCGGTCCCAGCCGTAGTAATAGACAAAGGCCGCGGCAATCTCGACGATGAAGAAAACCCATTCGATGGCCCATCCCCAGACAAAAACGTGAATGAGGGTCGCCGTGGCCTCAGGATTCACAAGGCTGATGCTCCACCAGACGCCGACGCCGCTCACCGCTCCAAAGACCAGCGCCACAAGAACGAAGAACCTCGAATGGGACTTGACGTATTCCAGCAGGGCGGGATTGTTGTCGCGATAAGCCTTGCGTTCGGTGAGTACCAGAAACAGACCGCCGCCCACGGCGAAGTGCGAGACGAAAACGTGGAAGATGGCGATGATCCCAATGACCAATCCCCCACCTAACAGGAAGGGTTCCCAGACCGGATAATTCATCAGCGAACCTCGTAGGCGGCAAGGCCATCGCGGAGCGAGGCGAGGAGAGATGTTAAGCTGGACGGAGCAGGTTTTCAACAGACAGAATGTCCCTGACGGCGGTCCGTAGTCCGTGGTCCGTGGTCCGTTGATGCACCTGAGTCAATTTGTCCTTCTTCCTGTGCCTGCCGCCTTCTTGGCTTCTCACTTCCCCAGCGCCCGCGCGATGGCCGCCTCCGCCACAGGAGCCATGAGCGCATACCCGCGGTCGTTGGGATGCAAGCCATCATCCGAATAGCCTTCCTTCAGCATGCCCTTATCATCGACGAGCACCGAATAATAATCCGCAACCTGCGCCTTGGTTCCCGTGGCGTAGCTGCGCAGCCAGTCGTTGAGTTTGAGAATGTCGGAAGGCGGCCTGCGCTCCGTCTGTTTGTGTGCAGCGTAGTCGCTAATTGGAGTCAACAGGCAGAGGATTACCTTCACCTGATGCCTCTCGGCCAGGTCGCACATGGCTCGGAAATTGTCCTCAATCATTTCCGCAGTTTGCGGGCCAGTGTTGCGGGCGATGTCGTTAGTCCCCGCCAGGATAATCACTGCCGCAGGGTGCAGATTGAGCACGTCAGGGTAAAGCCGCACTAACATCTGTGGAGTGGTTTGCCCACTGATGCCGCGATTCACGTAGGGCTTGCCGGGAAAATACTGCGCCAGTTTCCAACCGTCGGTGATCGAGTCACCGAGGAAGACCACGCGTCCCTTCTGCTCCGGTTGCGCTTGAATCGCCGCATCGTCGTCGTGGTAGCGGCCTAATTGGTTCCAGTCCTGCAACTGGTCGGCGAAGTTCTGCGCGGCGAATTGCAGGCAACAATTGGCTTTGGGCGGCTTGTATTCAGTAGCCAGTTGAGCCATTGCGGCCGAAGGCAGCAAGAACCCTGCCAGCAACGAATACATCAGCCATGAATTGCGTTTCATATTCTCCTCCTGTCAGCATCCTTTCTTCTGCACCCTGCCTAAGGTAAGAGCTTATACCGGATATTGCGGAATTCGATTCGAAATCCCTCGGCTTCAAGGCCCAGGTAGCCTTTGGGCACCTCAGGAGCAGTAAACTCGGCGCTCGCCTCGCCGTTGACGGACAAAGTGATATTAGGCCCCTGGCAGCGAACCTCGTAAGTGTTCCATTCGCCGGGCGGCTTGATGTGGTTCACCGCCGGCTTGGGGCTGAACTTCATCTCAGAGAGTTTGCCGCCGATCAGAGTCTGCCCGAAAATGTACCCGTCGTTCCCTGCCCCCACCTGCGCCTGGTGCCAGACGCGCCCGTTGGCGTCGTTCCGGACGAAGACACCGCTGTTATACCCTTTGAGCCCTTCCCGCTTGGTGAAACGCCATTCGACGTGAAGAATAAAGTCACCGAGCTCATGATCGTAGCGCAGCCATTCGTGCCCGTGGTTGCCCTCGCAGATCACCACCCGGCGGGGCACATCGACGCTCCACTGCGAGACAGGATCCAAAGCTTTGTCCGGAGGTATGGCGACGCGCGTCCAATCAGCAAATGACGCGGACGGCAGAATGTCCACCCAGCCGGGTGAACCGGACAAAGCGACATCTTGCCCCAAGACTGAAGTTGAAACCAGCAGCATCAAAACCACTGACAGGACCGTTAACCTCATCGCCGCACCTCCGGGAATTCGCTGTTCTTGTGCACTAATTTGCAGTTTTCTCGCTCAATACTGTGTTCGTTTTGGGTTCGTTTTTCAATACAAATAGAAGCCGGATCGTTTGTTTTCATAAACATTCTCGCTTTGTTCCCGAAGATCGAGAGGCCGGGGCGCCGAGCGGCGCCCGTGGGGCCGGCGGGGTGGAAAAGAG
>JBKQKT010000156.1:0-2934 GCA_052147365.1 Candidatus Korobacteraceae bacterium
GCCCTGCCCTTACACCCGACGGCGCCAGCATAACGGTCGGGAATTCTACGCTGCGTCGCGGGGTGAGCCACTTTCCGCTTGCCCCAGGACACCGAAGTGCTGTAATTTTTGGCTTCACAGGCCTTCCATCGAGAATCCACCGTAGCAGTTCGAGAAGCCCATTCTCGAACTGTGAAAGGTCTGGCAGACATGCAAGTAGGAGGATGAGATGGTGAGCCGTCGTAGTCTTTTCAAAGGCGGGGCCACAGGCTTGGTCGCCGCAAGTCTGGGCGCTCGGAATCTCTTCGGGCAACTGATCGGATCGCGCTACAAGTTTACGATGGGCAGCGGGCCGGGACCCGAAACCGTGATTAATGGCAAACGCTATCTGTACTTCGGCGGTACCGGCTATTTCAGCTTCCAAACTCACCCGGAGATCCTCGCCGCGGCCGAGAAGGCGCTTGCGGAGTTCGGCATGGATACGGCGACTTCCCGGGACATTTTCGGGACGTCACCCCTGCTGCTGGCGGTTGAGCAGAAGGTCCGGGAGTTCATGGGGAGCGAAGACGCCATCTATCTGCCATCGGGGTACCTGATTAATATTGCGGGCTTTCAATCGTTGAATGAATTGAAGAGTTTCGACGCGATGTTTGTGGACGAAACTGCGCATTGGAGCATCACGGATTTCATGTATGCGCTTCAGAAACCTGTGTACACCTTCGCCCACGGCGATCCGGAGGACCTCAGCCGGAAACTGAAGGCGAATCTCGGTGCGGGCCAAAGGCCATTGGTGGCGAGCGACGGGATCTTCCCGACGTTCGGGAAGATCGCGCCCGTGCAGGCTTATTTCCCGCTGGTGGAAACCTACGACGGCTGCCTGTGGCTGGATGATTGTCACGCCCTGGGCGTGCTGGGCGAGCACGGCCGCGGTACCTATGAATATTATAAGTTGCACTCCGGCCGCTTGTACGGCGCCGGCACATTGAGCAAGGCGGTAGGCGCGCACGGGGGAGTTATCAGCGGCACGCAGGAGTTCATTCAGCCTATTCGAGCCGGCCACGTGGTCAACGGTTCGAACGCTTCCGTCTCAGCAGCGGCGGCCGCGGCGGTGAAGGGCCTCGAGCTCATGATGACCCACCCCGAGATGCGCCAACAACTCTGGCGAAACGCTCATCAACTCAAGAGCGGGCTGAAAGCCATGGGCTTTGACCAGGACGACACGCCCGTACCGGTTGCTGCCTGGACGCTCAAGACCGCAGAAGACATGGACCGAGTGCAGGCGGAACTGATGCGGCGCGGCATCGCTATTCAACGCACCGATTATGTGGGCGCGGGACCGGGAGGGGTTCTGCGCGCCGTGGTCTTCGCCAACCACAAACCGGAGCAGATCGCCCGCATGCTGAACGAATTGAAGTCGCTCGTGTAAGGCAGTGAGCGGGGCTCGGCATCGAGCCGAGGCCGCCGGGGAGGAGGTTAGCGTCTTCGGTTGGACGTAGCGCCGACCTTCAGACCGGCAAAGCCTGGCCTACAGCCGCACCGGCAGGCTTTCGTTGCTGACGATTAGTGTCGCGTCAACGAAGAAAGCAAAACAGTCGATGGCCTGTCACCCTGCGCGAGGCGAAGGATCTCCGCAGTCTCGTGTGGTTCGACGATTCGCGAACAACTGCGAAGATCCTTCGCGGCGCTCAGGATGACAGTTGCGCTTTCCGAGATCACAGAAGGGAGCAGACATAGTGAAGCAATATGCTACTACGATTGCTATAACCCTACTTATAATTGCCGCCTTGGTTGCAGCCCGATCTCCGCGCATTCGCGCTTCCGAAGATGAGCCCGAGATGTCAGCTCTCTTCGACAAGCGGGACGTCATGATACCCATGCGCGACGGGATCAAGCTGCACACCGAGATCTACACCCCCAAGCACCACGACGGTCCGCTGCCGTTCATCTTTGAGCGCACCCCCTACGGTTTGCGCGACGATTCCCAAGGCTACACCATGAAGTTCCGCATCTACCAGGAACTCGTCGCGGAGGGTTTCATCTTCGTCTTCCAGGACATCCGGGGCCGGTATGGCTCCGAAGGCCAGTTTGTGATGCTTCGCGACCCGCGAGACAAGAACGACCCGCATGCGATCGACGAAGGGTCTGACACCAACGACACCGTCCAATGGCTGCTGAAGAACGTCCCGAACAATAACGGCAAAGTCGGCATTCTCGGGATTTCGTATGGCGGCTGGCTCACCACCATGGCCCTGCTCGACCCCGACCCCGCCATCAAGGCGGCTTCTGAACAGGCTTCGCCCGCCGATCAGTTCCTGGGCGACGACTTTCACCATAACGGCGCCTTTCGTTTGAGCTACGGATTTGAGTACTCAACCGAAATGGAGACCGGGAAAGAGAACTACTCCTTCAAGTTCGATCGCTTCGACACTTATGACTGGTACTTGAACGAGTTGGGACCTCTCAGCAACGGCAACGCGAAGTACCTGCGAGGCCGGGTACCGACTTGGAACGACTTCATCAATCATCCTAATTACGACGAGTTCTGGCAGAAGCAGGCCTTCGCGCCTTATTTGAAGTCGCTCCGGTTGAAGGTGCCCAACTTGAATGTGACCGGTTGGTGGGATCAGGAAGATTTTTACGGCCCCAACAAGATTTACGAACTCCTGGAGAAGAATGACACGGACCACATGAATTACCTTGTCGCCGGGCCCTGGAATCACGGCGGCTGGGCCGGGCGCGACGGAAGCCACCTGGGCAAAATCCAGTTTGGAAGCGACACCAGCAAGTACTTCCGGGAGAATATTGAGCGCCCCTGGTTCACCTACTGGCTGAAGGGGAAAGGCGAGCTTCCGCTGCGCGAAGCGATCACCTTCGAGACCGGGTCTAACGCGTGGGTTAAGTACGATCAGTGGCCGCCGCAGCAAGGCATTTCCGGCCGCAAACTTTATTTGCAGC
>JBKQKT010000157.1:0-4867 GCA_052147365.1 Candidatus Korobacteraceae bacterium
TGCACGAGCTGCTGTATCCCATCGCGCAAGGTTACGACTCCGTCGCGCTCGAAGCCGACGTCGAGCTCGGCGGCACCGACCAGAAGTTCAACCTGCTGATGGGACGCGAGCTGCAGCGCCACTACGGGCAACTGCCGCAGATCGTGCTGACACGCCGCTGCTGGAAGGCACCGATGGCGTGCAGAAGATGTCGAAGTCGTACGGCAATTACATCGGCATCACCGAGCCGCCGCAGGAAATCTTCGGCAAGGTGATGTCCATTTCCGACGATCTGATGTGGCGCTATTACGAGCTGCTCACCGACGTCAGCATGGCCGATATCGAGCGCATGAAGGGCGAGGTCGCAAGCGGCCAGGCGCATCCCATGAAGCTGAAGCAGGAGCTGGGCAAGCGCATCGTTGCCGATTTCCACTCGCAGGAAGCCGCCGGGCAGGCCGCGCAGGACTGGTCGCGCATGTTCCAGAAAGACGAGACTCCGGAAGATTTGCCGCTCGTTTCCGTGCGGTTCGAGGAGGTCGCCGCGCCGAACGCTTCGACGGCCGACGGTAACGCGCAAGTGAAGCTCGACAAGCTGCTGGCGCGCACCGGACTCGCTACCAGCGTCACGGATGGGCTGCGCAAGCTAAAGCAGAACGCGGTAAAACTCGACGGCGAACTCAAGACCGAACTGGTCGTCGCGGTGAAGTTGGGAACGGAATTCACCCTGCGCGCCGGCAAGAAGATGGTGCGGGTCACCGTGGAGGGGTAGGCCCGCTTCTGGGTATCGCCCCACTCAAGCAACTGGTAAGATTCTGGCGGACTTGACGGGAGAACTCCAATGGCAGCGTTGCCGGTTGCTGCAAATGTTCACGTCATCGATTACCGGACATACGTCCACACTCGAATGCGATGGGTGGTGCTTTGCGTCGTGCAGAGCGACTACGGTGCGAAGCTCAAGTTCTACAAGTGGAGATGGCGCGAGGATGAGCAGCAATGGAAGGTCGATTTAGCGAGGTTCTCGGTCAGAGATGTCGATTTGTGTCACATAGCTGCTGACGCAGTCGAACTGGCGCGACAATACGGCATTAGCCTAAGTTGGCCAACACTGGAACAAATTGCCCACGTGGATATCTCGGTACAGAAAACTCCGCGGTGTCCTCGTTGCGCCAGGCAAACTGCGGTCGAGCAGGTGATGACAAGGACGACTTGGCGATGTGGCGATTGTGGGGGACTTTGGAACGAGCCCTAGTCGGTGTGAATCAGGTCGGCAATGGGGTGCCCTT
This sequence comes from Candidatus Korobacteraceae bacterium, assembly GCA_052147365.1. Classification (GTDB taxonomy): domain Bacteria; phylum Acidobacteriota; class Terriglobia; order Terriglobales; family Acidobacteriaceae; genus Bog-257. Next base: position 1,263 of record JBKQKT010000157.1, read on the forward strand.
TTCGCGAAGCGAAAGGTTGGGAGTTAACGATTGCGCTTTATTTGGTTTTTTCTTGCCTATGACGCGGGTCTGAAGGCCCGCTCTACCGGGACACACCTACCACGGAATCGCTCTACTCGGCGTATTTGACCGAACAACCGTAGGGGCGCGACGTCGGAGTGCTGACGGGCTTGCCCGAGGTGGCCTCGACGAGCGCCGCCGTAACATAGTTCTTGGCACCGTTCACATCGGCCAGATCGGTGGTCGGCCGGTCATCGATCGCCCCGTCGTAAATCAGAGTTCCCTGCGGACTGATGATGAACATGTGAGGCGTCGTCTTGGCATCGTAGAGGTGACCCAGGGCACCCGTCGGATCCATCAGGACCGCAGTTGGCGCAGCATTGACTTGCTTGAGATAGGCGTTCTCTTCGGATGCCGTTACGTAACCCTGCTTGCCGGGGGCGGACGAAATTACGGTGAGCCAAATGACCCCACGGCCTGTCCATTCCCGCTGCAAGCGCTGCATGTTCCCGCTGTTGTAGTGCTTCTGCGTGTAAGGACAACCGCGATTTGTCCATTCCAGCACAACGAACTTACCCTGGTATTCCGAGAGCTTGTGCACCTTGCCGTTGCTGTCGGTTGCAGTAAAGTCGGGCGCTGGCTCGCCCACTCTCGCCGCCCAGGCGACCGACAAAGCAATCAAAACACCTAAGGCGACCACGGTGGATGTCAGGAAACGTTTTGCCATTTCTTCTTACCTCTGGAGTTAGGTTGGACCGATTCTTGCCTGATTTTTCTCTGAGATCTTGACTGGGCGACCCTCGCTCATCGCGAAACCACAGGGGTCGCAACTTCGAATGCACGTCCCGGTCCGAGAACGATTAGTCCTTTCAAGGTGGAAATCGGCTTGCTCAACTGGTCGGACTTCTTGAGGGTCAAGCGAAATCCAGTCCGATTGGATGTGAAATCCTGCGCACTGGAATTATCAATCTCGCCAGCATTGATTGGGAAAAAACTCGCGCTTTGCACTTGCGAACCAGTCCGTACTGACACGATGAAGTGAAACTTATCCGATTCCACGGACACTTTCCAACCAGGCGGCGCGGGCTTGGGAAGCTGCTGACGCGTTTGTTCGAAAAGGGCACGCCATTTGCCCCAATCGCCACCCGGGGGAGGCGTCAACGTCAGATGAGCCTTACCGGGTATGCACATCTCGCGGCACACGATGTATTTCACATCCGCGGAGAGACTGGGCATCGAGGTGGCGCGCCCGTCCGATGCCCCTTCGATGGGAGCCACCAGAAGCACTTGTCCTTCGTAGCCATAATCTACCACTGTCCCCCCGCCCAGGCGTATAGGCTGCGGCCAGCGAATCGTGCCCGCCGCAAACCCTGCCGGTAGCTGCCATTGGATCTTGGGCGGTTCACCGGAATCGCCGGGATTTTGCCAATAGATGTGCCAGCCCTCGTCCAACCGGAACAGAACCCCTACCCACAATGGTCTTCCCGGCGGAGCGCTGTTCTGTTCCGCGATTAACTCGAGCCTGGCGTGCGAGTCTGCCGGCGATTGTGCACTCGCATGCGTAGCCATGATGAGCAGCAAGCACGGCGCCAGGAACGCACCTTTTCTCCAAGGGGCCATGTTTGCTTTGACGCGCCGCCGGACCTTTGGTTGCAGTCTGCAAGAGTTGGCGGTGCGAGAACGGCACAGGCAATTGGGCCGTGAACAAGCATCTGCCTCACCTCTCCGGTAACAAGCACAAAAGAGTAAACTACACCAGAACGGAGGGCTGCAATGAGCTTCCGCGCTTTCCGAACCATCCCGTCGCTGCTCCTTCTGGTTATCGCGCTGAGTATCGCTGCCATTGCTGCTGGCGGCGAACCTGCGCCGAATTTCAACGCCAAGACCACCGCCGGCGAAAAGTTCAGCAACGACTCAGTGAAAGGACAGGTTGTACTGCTGCAGTTCTGGACCACCTGGTGTCCTTACTGCCGGCGCGAACAACCGATAGTGGACGACCTCGACAAGGAGTTCCGCGATCAGGGATTGGTGGTGCTCGCGGTTGACGTAAACGAGTCGAAGAAGACGGTGAAGAAATATCTGGAGCAGAATCCGCGTGCCTGCCGTATCGTACTGACGGAAGACACCAACCTGGCCGCGATGTTCGCTGCCCACTCCTATCCCATTTATGTCGTCATTGGCCGTGACGGGAAGGTCGTCGCCACCCAGCATGGGGCCAGCGGCGAGCGCGCCCTCCGCTCCATGCTAGCCCGCGCAGGCCTGTCAGGCAGCGAGTAGCATCGAGATTGCCGGAGGTGAGGCCCTCTATGCCAACATCAGATGATTCACTCAAGGGCCGCCTTGCCCGCTACCGGCAAATCACCATCGGTGTGATTGGCAGAAAGTCGGGACGGAAAATCTCAATTCCCGTGTGGTTCGTTTTGGAGGATAGCAACACGCTCTACCTGCTGCCGGTCCAGGGTTCAGACACGCAGTGGTACAAGAACATCCTGCACAACCAAAGGATGCGGATTGCGGCTGATGGCAAAGGCCGAGTGTTCCGAGCCATGTCCATTACCGACCCGAAGGCAGTGCAACACGTGGTCGAGGCTTTCCGCACAAAGTACAGTGCCAGAAATGTGAAGAAGTACTACTCGAAGTTCGACGTGGCGGTCCGGATCGACGTCTCTTGAGCCCGATAAACCGCAGGGTAGGAGTTACTTCACCGCGTCAACTGTCTTGTCCGCGCCGGTCTTGACGGCGTTCCCGGTTGCCTTGGCACCCTTGTCCACGGCCTTACCGGTTTTCTTGGCTCCCGTTTTTGTACCGTGGGCTACATCCTTGCTGGTGTCCTTGGTTACGTCCGCCGTCTTAGTGGCTGCCTTTTCGGTACCATGCGCCAGATCCTTACTGGTGTCCTTGGTAACGTCGGCGGTCTTGTCGGCGGCTTTCTTGGTGTCTTGCGTCAGGTCCTGGGCACTCATGGCCGGGACAACTGTGAGGGTTGCGGCCACCAGCGTAATCAACATCGCCTTCATTGGCTTCTCTCCTGGGGCTCGATTGAGCCACTCGTTAACAGAAATTCTCGGGCGGAAATGACGCCACAGCGCTGCCAATGCGCGGTAGGAGAGCCATCCTCGCGCCCCAAGGTATCTGAAAGCGTATCACGAAGCCGAGGACTGATCCGCCGCCCTCGCGGCTCGGTTGGCGTTAACTCTTCGCGCCGGGCGTTGGACACCCACATGGGATAAACCTCGAAGCGGTTCATGCCCGCGCGGACCGAAGGATCATTCTCGCCGAACTTCCGAGCCTCGTCCGCGTCCGCGACCTCTAGGATGCCTACGCCGAAGGCACCATACAGCGCCATCACCGGCCCGTAGAGAAGCAGTTTGCCGGCATCAAATTGCTGGGCAAAATAATTTCCGTGATCATCCATCAGGGCCTTCTCTTCGGCCGTAATGTCCTGCGGAAAGCTTGGCCGCGGCGGGATAAGTTTGAAATAGTAATGCTGTTTACTCATGACGAAAGCATGATAGCGCAATGCTTCAATCGGTCTGGCCCGGGAGCCCGCATCGCTTGTCACTCACCCTTCCACTGATAAGCGTCAGGTTGCGGCAGGCCGACGT
>JBKQKT010000158.1:0-4496 GCA_052147365.1 Candidatus Korobacteraceae bacterium
TTGCGGGCGGCCCATAGTGCGTCTTCGCTTGACGGCTTCAGGAAATGTGCGGCTGACGGGAAGTAGGGCGTGGGTCCCCATCCGTTGGGATCCCAGGCATCCAGGGGATAAGAGGCAGCTGGGGGATTTGTGCCACCCTGATCCGTGGTCAACTCCTGTGCGCTGATTCGTGCGAGGTAAGGTTGGAATGCGAGTACCTCCTGATCCGGGAAAAGCACATAGCGGCCGGCTGGAGTTCCCTCGGGATCGGTCGCGCCCGGCACAGCGAGAGTCCCGAAACTAAGGCTTCGGGCGCCACTCTGGGAGAGAAGACTCCCCTCCTCCCCACACGCGGGTGCTGTCACCGCCGCTGGCTGGTCCTGAGCTAACGCGGGAGCGCTGAGGCCCAAGAGGCCAAACAAGAGCGCGGCTATAATCGCGAACATCGCTTGTGGAAGCCTCGCTTCAAATCCGTTGGCAAAATTGTTTACTTGGACTGCTGTTCTCCTGCGTCGTACAACATTCTCTGATTTCGTCATGTGCCCCACCCTCTTCTCGGAGGAGGGTGGTGCAACCTGCGAACCAAACGTAGATTGATGATTAGACTTGACTTGCGGGAGTCTTAACTTCCAGGAGGCTCGCGAATTCACGAAACTTCAGGAGCAGCCAGGGGAAATCAGGAATTAGTCGGAGATGGATTTCCTGGCCGCTCTACAGTCGGCAATCCATTCGCGAATATAGGCGGGACAATTCCACAAGCGGGCTCCGGCGGCCTCGCAGTCGGCGAGAAAGTAGACCGTGTCCTGATCCACGAGTTTTACGTCCGTCAGGTCGAGGATCAGATGGTGAATAGGTGCATGTGACGCGAGTGCATCTTTCAGTTCTGACAGCTGTTCACGCTGTAACCGGCCGCTGAGCCTTAAGACAATTTGATTCCCTGTTTCAATCCGTTTAGCTCTCCACATGAATTGTTCCGCACCTTACTTACTTTCCCAATCCCCGTTGCCAGGGATTGCAAATTTGTCACTCGGAGTTGCAACTTCGATGCCAACGCAGTTGCGCTGCAATGAAACGTCTTTCCTAAGTTCGTGTACGTACGATTCGACCAGTCTTCACGACATTCCGTGATCGAGATTGTTGCGGAGGGACTCTGCCGCGAAGGAGCTAGAGACCACTCAATGCGAGCGCTCGACTGTCAGACGAAAATGAATGGCCCTCCGGCAGGTTCGCCGGAGGGCCGTGGTCTTCGGGCAATTAGTTAGATTATCCGGCTACGGACCGACACAGCTGCTCCATTGGGGTTCCCCTGCGTTATCCGTGCATCCCGGCTTGTAGCAAAGGGTAAAGCCGGGCCAATCGAACATGTACGGCCCCCCCCTGCGCGGCACTGATGCGTATAAGAGATCCTGCTGAATATTCAGGGGAGCCGTGGCAGGCGGATCAATCTCCGGAGGTGCACCGAACAATATGTTCAGCAGATCCGCACTGGGCAGGGATTCCGTCACATTCGGGGTGCCCTGGTTGTTAATCGCCCCACCGAGGACAAACATGTCGGTCTTTTCACTGCTGCCGTACGCCGAATAGACTCTGTAGCCGTACTCGTTTGACGTGATGGCCGATGGATAGGCTGCAGTGCACGTATCGACAGGCGGAGTTTCGTTGCCGGGGCCAGGATTATTGAAGTAAAAGAGACCGAGTCGATCGATGCTCGCCACCGGTTGCTGGTAGTAGGTATCGGCCGCATAGAATTGAGGGATCAGCTGAAGGTAGATTGACCGCCGTACCCCGCCTGCTAGTTGGTTGGTCAGGCCTTGCTCCGACACATTGCTGTCAAAGTACCATCCCGTCGACGAATTCGCGGTCTTGGCTCCTGTTGCCGATAGCCTACCCCAATCGCTGTAGATGTTGTCGAGGGATGTGTCGTAGGACAGAGCTAGATTTGCAGCGTACGTTGATGCCTGTTCCTGCATCTGTCCCAGGGTTGTATCAAAACTGCTTTCATAACTTGGAGGCGTGACCGGATCGTTGGTGGCAAAGGGCCCAAACGCTGAACCAGTCCAGAGCGCGCCACTGGTAACCCCCATCGCCGCGGCGGCTACAGGAAAGTCCGCCGGGCCCAGGGCGGTACCAAGAATCGAAGTCATGCCCGCTGCCAGGTTCAACCAGTCGTAGACTGCGCCGTTCACGGCTGTACTATTTGTTACCGGCATGACCTGATCCTTCAGCACCTCATAGGCCGCAGCAATAACCTGATCGGACAGCACACCACCACTGCCGTCACTCTGCTGAATCAGCCCTCCGATCCCGTTCGAGCCAAGATAGAGGTCTGTATCGTGGAGTGCCGTGAGTTCGGTGTATAACTCTGCATCCACATCCGTGAGGTCTTGCTCGGTGAATGAAACTCCATTGCCGGGGTAGTTGCATGGTGAATTTGCCACCGTATTCGGACACTGGAAATCTGTGTTGTAAGTTCCCATATCCGAGGCGCGTGTGGGACTGTGATACCAGTAGCGCACATCCGCACTGAGTGGGTCGGGTGGCTGCGATTTGCCGTAATGGTTAAAAATGAACTGCTGGCTCGCCCAATGATAAGCCGCCACGTGTCCCGGTGTGTCGGTCAACGGCCAATCGATCGGGGCTTGCGAGCTGATCGTGTAAAAGTCGTAATCGATGCTAAGGCTGGTCGCGTTATTTCCATTCATTTTTCCGTCTTCCTGAGAAGTGACTGAAGGGAGATACAGGCTGTTGTTGTCGCGAGCCATTACGCCACGCACAAATCCAGTTTGCCCCTGGTGACTGAACGCCGATGAAGAATTGACCACACCTGCCGACAAGGTGCCGTTTGATGTGTTCGCGGGCAAGCCCTTAGCAATCAGGGTATAGGTCGAGGTGCTCTGGGTGAGCGACTGCAACGTGTAAAGAGAGCCTCCAAATTGGAGAAATTCATTTGCCAACTTGGCGGTTACTGACGACGCACTCTGGAATGGTTGGCCGAATGTGGTGACGACTGCCAACTGACGTGGTGTTACCCCAGAGAGTGCATCTGCCAGACTATCCGCCGCGGCGGACGCAACGTTCGGGTCCGTGCTGCCAGTGGGGAAAAACTGCCCGCAATTTTGGGCGAATCCCTGCGGTTGACAGAGGCTGCCGCTGGCCGTATTTGCATCGATCGGCAGCAGCGTTACACGGTCCAGTGTCAGAAGCCAGAACCCATTCGTTGACCCAAATGGCGGCTCCCAACCATGAACGTCGCCGCTGTAGCTGATAAAGACATTACTGGTGCTGTTGTTCGGATTGTTCGGGTATACCTCGAACTGGATATTGTCGCCGGCGTGGAAGTTGTAGTTGTCGTTTTGGTCCATAGCCAGCAGTCCATTGGCAAAGGGAGTCCTCATGTAAGGTTTGCCAATGTCAGTCGAAACGTAGTAGCTCTCGTAAGCACTTCCGGGCGCTGCTCCCGATATTCCAATCGCAGCGTATCCTATTGGCTGCATAACATTCGGGGACGAATAGTTCGTGCCACCGATGCCGGTTGTGTCGAGGGTGGAGTCAGCGTTGTTGTACAGCGTGGTCCCCACCAGTACGATTTCCGTACCTTTCGCCAGGCCTGCAAGATCGCTCTTGAGCGTGGCTCCGTCGGCGGCACAAATGTAGCCATCTTGTTGCGCCGGGTTCTGACGATTCAGAACCACGACTTGATAGCGGTTTGTACACGGAGTTTCGCCAGAGCTGGGGAACGTCATATCCCGATAGGGAAGCGAGTACTGTGTGGGGTCGAGGTTGTCCTGCATATTGGCGGGCCAGCCTGTGGTCAAAGTCACCCAAGGCTGGGCGCCGCCCGGATTCAGCGAAAGCCCCAGACTAGGAGCTTCCCACTGTGGCTTATTTTGCCCAGCCCCCAGACCGTAGTCATAAAAGAATTCTGCTCGCTCGATCTTTATACTGTTGTCGGAGCCGCGCGCAAATGCCACGAGCCGGTTCGCACCGCTCAGCAGCCGGTCCCTTTTGCTGAGTTCCACGGTCCATCGGCAAGCGTCGGGCCCGCAATTCTCTTCTTGGGCATGCCGGGTAACATTCGTTCCGTTCAATGTAATGCGGAGAGACTTGGGACGAATCCCGTTGCCAACGCGCACAACGGCTTTCACTGTGGTTTTATCGGTGATGATATTGCCGTATTTAGGTTCCACGATCTGGAGCGCATCGGACCTCTTGTTCGCGTTGTGAGCCGAGGATAGGCCCCCCGGGGCATCGGGACTTTGCGAAGTAGAGCTATCGGCGGCGGAGGCGGCCATGGAAGCCGCTCCGAGGAATATTGCGAGAGCGATCTTGTGTAGTTTCATTTCCGTCAACCTTTCTTGAAAGAGTTTTGGCCGCATCGAGCAGCCCCAATATCAATCGGTAATGCATGGCAGCGACCAATCTGTTTCCTTACAAAGGCAATGACTTAAGGGGAGCCGCGATGCAGTTGCGTTCGGGATTTTCCGAGAATCCGGGAGGCGCGCTCGTGTCGCTGGCGA
>JBKQKT010000159.1:0-3696 GCA_052147365.1 Candidatus Korobacteraceae bacterium
CTTATCACGTTAAGCCGTTTAACCGGAGATTTGGGGCATCGATGATCACTTCGCCCGCAAGTGGGTGTAGCGCGGGCCGCCCGTCAGCCGGTCGGCGGGTGGGTGCGGCCTCACATCCCCCCTTGAACTGCCCGCTGCGGTGCGCTACACAAGTGCGGTCTGGCCGCCTCGTACACCAACAAAAGCGATGCTGCAGACACGTTCCGTTATAACCTTCCAGTTCCAGATGGGCATGGTGAAAAGGACCGGGCCATTTTGACTGCCGTTGTGCATTTTAGCGACTCAAGTTGTGTGGGGTGAGTTGCGGATCGGTGTAAAACAATAGCTTAAGCTGGGATTCCGTCAGGCGTTCAGAAGATGGATCGCGAAGAAGTTTATCGCGCAACGCATCGGTTAATTCCTGTCGCGCCTGCAACTGGTTGGGGAACGATGTGGCGCTGCCCAGTTCGCCTGCTCGCCGTTTGAGTTTTTCCAGCAATACCTGTTCCGTCAGGCCGGAGTCGATCGCGGCGCCCCGCTCGCCCTTCCGGTTGGCGGCGAGTTCGGCGGGCGTCGCGCCCCGAACCGAAGACGCAGCAATGGCTTTCAGTCGCGCGACCAGGGGAGCCACCGCAGCCGCCACCTTTCCGGTCGCGTAATAGGCTTCGAGCGCCTGTGCTTGCGTGTAGGCGATGCAATGCTCGTCGGCGATATCGTAAGCGATGGTGCGCAACTGCTCGCGGCGGAGATGGCGGAAGTTTTCGACGCCGATCTTTCCGATCCGCGCCTTCAACGCGTAAAGGCCGTCCTGCGTGGCGTATACAATACTGAGGAAGTGCTTCCCATCCTCCTCGGGCAATCGGGCGTGAGCAGGTCCGGTCAAAAAAGCCCACGTGGCGCGGAGCGCAGCAACCTTGTCGATCAACGACAAGCCGGCCCCGTGGTGTATTCCTTCCATGACGCCGCCAAGGTCGGCAAACATTTCCGTGCGGTTCTGCTTGACGGCGCCCGCCAGCCCGTCTCCTGTATCGCGGATGTAGCGAATGTCGAAACAGTGCCAGCTCTCATGGGCGCTGGCGAAATCCTGGAACTCCTGCGTTGACACGCCGAAGGTGCAAGTTTGGCCGGCAAGCAGGTCATTTGGCCCGACGCGAAAGCTGGCAGCATAAAAGCTGTCAAAGCTGATGCCTGGATATTCCGGCACCACCACGCAGCTTCCCGCTCTGTCTCCTGGCAGGACAATGCCCTCCGCATCCAGGCTGTTCATCGCTGCGGCGAGACGTGACAGCGCCGGCGCATCGTAGCTGCGCCCGGTTCTCGCCTCCAGGTAGTCGCTGATGGCGCGATCCACCGTGGCCGGGCCCTGGCGCATTCCGAACCAGGTTGCGATTACGTCATAATCAAGGTAAACGAGGGGCGAGCCACCAGATGGCAGGTCCTGATTGAAGTCGGCCTCCATGCTCGTCAGGCGCTGTGAAGCGGCGGTGTGGTAGTCGCGCATGACCTCCGCCAAGGTGGGGGACGCGAGCTCAGGATCCCCTCCCGCTCGCTCGGTGCGGGAATTCTCTGCCTTCGAGCAGCCATTGCCCAGCAGCGCGAGGCTGACCATCGAGATGAGGAGGATCTTGTGCACTGAATTCGTGGCACCCAAGCCAAGGCCGCACGGCAATGTGGACTGCGAGGTTCCATCGGCCACGGTGCGGGCTCGCTTCCGGGCGACCCTCACCGCTTCGACACGGCTGCCAGCAAATCCGATATAGGCTGCAGGCCTTCCACACTGATGGAGTAGATCGTCATCTCGATGCGTCGGCCTCCGGGCAAATCCAGGGCCTCGGCCCGCTTGGCCATCCATCCGAGCGTCACCAGTTCAGACCACAGGGCCTCATTGGCGCTGCCCGGACCGGTCGTCATACTGCTTCCAGGAGTCTGAGTGCTCGCCGCAAGTACCGAAAGATCCGCATCGCTCATCTGCCGCATGCGTTGCAACAAAGCCTCAAGCTGCGCCTGCGTTGCCATAGTGTTCCTGCCTCTCCATATGGCTTAATTCGCCATCAGCTTTATCGGTACGTACGTGGCGCGGCATCTCGCCGAGCGGTTTTGGTCTTACCTTAGCCCAGTTTGCAGCAACGCACTATACCCGGTTTAGGTTTTCGGGGGACGCCCTCCCTGAACTGCTTATTGTGGAAAGCTGTCCTGTGCCAGTTGTACCCGCAGAGGAACTGTTCCGATCGTCTTTCCTTGCGATTCCGCGGTCACCGTAAACTGCTGCCACTCCTTCCGCACCTCCGCCGGCGAAGCGGCCTGGACGCGCAGGTAGTAGCGGGGTTCGTGAGCAGCGACATGGGCGGGAGCCACCGGTAAGACCTTCCATCCTTCCGGTGCGCGCACCGAGAGATTCACGTCGATCGGCGTGTCCAGGGGATTGTCAATCACCAGAGGAATGCTCAAATAGGTCCCCCGAGTGAGAGAGATTTCGTAGGGCACGAGGCCGAACAAGCTGTCTAATCCATGGGCCTGCCAGAACAGGCGATAAAAGTTCCACGGGTCACCCAGCTCCATCACCGGCTGCGCATGCTTTGGCGCGATGTACCCGGGTGGGCGTTGAAAGGGGATGCCGCCAGGCACGACGCCGGCAGCGACATCATCGGTGGCAGCGCCCCCCACCAATGACCTCCCCAGGATGAAGCGGACGGGATCCCGCACCCAGTCGGCTTTATCGGCCGAACCGAACTGGGTCTTATGCTCCGCCACCGTCCGCCCGGCGATCTCGGCATAGCTGACTCCGCGGGTGGGCGAGATGTCCGTGACGTTATATTCAGGGCCTTTCCCAGTGAAGAAATCGAAGTGAGTGGGGTTCGCAAAATAATAAAGCTTCTGCGGTTGCCAGGGACGGAGTCCTTCCGTCCGGTTCATATAATGACCCGGGTCGGTGGCGGGTGAAACCTGCTCAGGGAATGCTGTGGGGTCGCCGGCCATGTCAAACGCCTCGGTGGCCAGAACGCCGGATGCCTGATGATCGGAATGATTCTCCCCGGTTACGAATTCGGGCAGCCATGTGATGATGACCTCGGGACGGGTCAAGCGAACCAGGCGGACCATCCGTCCCAGCATTTGGCCGTGGTCGTTTCCTTCGAGGGATTCGAGGGGATTTTGGCTGGCCGTGTCGGAGCCGCCGAGATTCCAGGTATTGGTGATCCCCAGGACGGCGGCGGAGCGTTCGCCTTCGATCTGGCGGACCGCTGCCAGAGAAGCGGACTGCTCCGGACCAACCCTATTCAGCCCTCCATTCATGCTCTGACCTGTGTCAATCACCCACACGATGCCCACGCGCAGCTTCTGGTCCGCGGCGCGAGCGCAATAGCCCGCGATCACGGTCTCATCGTCCGAATGCGCGACCACAACGAGAATGTCGGCCTTGAAGCGCGCATCCGGCTCACGATTATTCCATCGGTAAACGTCCTCACTTCGTTCCGGTGCCTGCGCCTTGACCGCAACATCCTTGAATGGTGCGAGCAGGATCAAAGGCAGGAAGACGAAGATTAACTTGCGCTGGTTAAAACCTGGTTGTGGCATAACGCCTCCGCCAAACTACGTCGCCTTGTGCGCGATCAACGACAACCTCGGTGTGGAGGAATCCTGACAGCCCGCCGCTCCCAGAAGCGGACTTCCTGGGCCCTTCATGCTGCTTCGCTCGCGTGGGCGTGATACGGCCAAGTG
>JBKQKT010000160.1:0-17275 GCA_052147365.1 Candidatus Korobacteraceae bacterium
TAAAGCGCCAGAAAGATTGCGCCGTCATCCACAGTGAGTTCGACGCCGGCGGCCTTGGCCGCTTCCTCAAGCGCGGCACGCAGCATGACAACCGGATCCGGGCTCACGTCGAGGCGGCGCATCAGCCCTTCGCCTTTCTTCGTACCTGCGGAAAGCGTGATCTTTAAGCCGCGGCGCTTGCATCGCACCGCGGTGCCATCTTCAAGCTTGGTGTTCATGGGCTTGATGTAGGCATCGATGTAATGAACGCCGATGCCGGACTTATCTTCAGTCTTGGCGGGAAGCTTGTTTTCAGCATCCGCATTCACATCACAAACTTTGACTTTCACGCTGTGCCCCCAGAGGTTCAATTCCTTTTCGCTCGAGAAATGCGTCCATGACTTTTCTGAATTCGCGGATATGTTCAGGCGTGCTGCCGCAGCAGGCGCCGATGATATTCGTGCCCGCTTCGAGGAGCGGGAGGACGCCCTTGACCATCTGCTCCGGCGTTTCATCGTACACAATCTTCATATTCACCAGCCGGGGCTTTCCCCCATTCGGCTGCACCATCACCGGGAGATTGGACGCGCTTTTGTAACGTTCCACTGCCATCAGCGCATGCGGCATATCCATTCCCGTGCCGCAGTTGAGAGCCACGATATGCGCGCCGCTTTCCTCCATGAATTCGGCGGCGCGTTCCGGTTCGATGCCCATCATGGTGCGGAAAGTGGAGCCGTCGAGGGTCACGTCATAGGCCATGGATCCGATGATGCACTTTGCGCCCGCCTTCTGCGCGGCCTCAATGCCGATGGCGAGCTCTTCGAGCGATGTCTGGGTTTCGATGATGATGGCGTCTGCGCCGCCCGCGACCAATGCAGCCGCCTGCTCTTCAAAGGCGCTCTGCACCTGGGCGATTGTGAAATCGCCGAATGGTTCGAGCAGGCCGCCGAAGGGACCGATGTCGCCGAGGACGTAGCCATCTTTGCTGCCGAATGCCTGGCGCGCGATCGCGACTGCAGCCTTGTTAATCTCGGGCACATGCTCGGATTGGCCGTGGCGGTTGAGCATGATGCGCGATCCGCCGAAGGTGTTAGTGATGATGCAGTCGGAGCCGGCTTCGGCATAACGGCGCTGAATGGCGAGCACGCGCTCAGGTTGCGTGAGATTCCAAGCCTCTCCGCAGTTGCCTTGTTCCAAACCGGCAATCATCAACTGCGTGCCCATCGCCCCGTCGCCAAGTAACGGCCGTTCCAGCACCTCTTCGTGCAAAAGCTTTTTCATGGGTTCTCCGTCTCCCCGCTCAATTCCTTTTGTACCAGAGCGTAGTGGATGGTTTCGAGAACCAGGCCCCATTTGTGGCTGCGGCTTTGCGGTTCGCAGTAGCAGCCCGCGCCGTTCGGCTCGCGCCGCCACTCGAGGACCGCATTCAGGCGCTGACCGAGCAGAGGCCTCTCGCCGTCAATCGCGTTCATGAGACGATCGGGATCCTCGACGAATTTGCACATCGACTCGTGGCCGGTATCGTCCTCGGCCGGGCTGCAGCGCTCGTCCAGAATAGGGTACTCGTCGGCGCGGGGCCCGAGCTTCACCTTGTAGATGAAGGCCAGTGGGCGGCCCATATTGGTGCAGGTGGTTCCGTCGTAGCGGAATGAGGCCTCAATCGATCCGTCGGGTTGGGGCGCGATCGCAAGGCGCTCTTCGGCCCATCGTTGCAGGGCTTTTCGATTCACGGTGTATTGCGCGTCGGCGTCGAGCACAGGGGTCGGCGCGGGCAGCGGCTCGGCGGTTGTCCGCGGCGCGCGTTTATAGGGCGCGCGCCTGTACTGGCAAGGACCAAACGAGCAACTCTCACAGGGGATAAGGCTCGTTAGCCGTTGCAAACGTTCTGTGTGGCGGGTGACGCCGAAAACCGCGAGTTGAGTCTTCTTGGGACGCAACATGCCGGAATCAAACGCGTCCACGCGGGAAGGGAACTGCTCGCTCCGCGTATGCCTGATCAATTTGAGAAGACGCGGCTGTTCCGCGACGTCCCAATCCGGGTAGCCGGGACTGGAGTGAGGAAGCACGGCCATGCCACGCTGTTCCGCCCAATCGCAAAGACGGGCTCCGGCAATCGTGGTCAATTGCTCAACGACCGCGGAAGCATACATCTCGAGGAAGAAATATTCGTCGGGCTTTTCTTCCCTCCAGAGGCGCCGCGCTTCTTCTTCAGCTTCAGGCCCAGCACCCACGGCAACCAGAATTGCACTATGCGCCCCAGCCTGCTTGAAGGCTGTGTGGAGGCGCTTGCTGTTGAAGACCACGCCGTCGATTTTGATCAAGTCGGGCCGAATCGTTTCGCCCGCGGCGGCGCCGCTCTCAAATTCGAGGCTCTCAACCTGGCGCGCATAAAACCATGGCCGGCCATGATGGGCGTACCAGTTCCGCGTCCAATCCGCCAGTTCTCGCGCACGCCCTTCCAGCTCAAAGCCGCGAGGATAGCCGAGCAGCCGCGTAAGTTCCTGCTGCGGCACGTCCACGCCGGCGAGCGCGTCCGCGATCTCGATGGATTCGGCTACCTGGCGCATGGAATCGGCTCCACGGCTTTGAATTGGCAACCCTCGACAAAGAAGTCGAAAAAATTGGGGTGCGTCTCAAGCCGGCAATGTTGCACTCGTTTTACGAGCTCCTCCAACTCCTGGCGCTTGGTTTTCGAAAGCAGCGCGATGGTCGCGCCTTCAATAGCCAGATTGCCGGCCCTCACGAATTTCTCCGGCGCGAGGCTGGGCACGAGCCCGATACGCTTCGAGGCTTCCACATCGATATGCCGTCCGAATCCGCCGGCGAGATAAAAGACGTCAATGTCGTCGAATTCGATGCCGAATGTGTTGAAGACGACATGCAATCCAGCGACATTCGCGCCCTTGGCCTGCGCCAGCTCATTCACGTCGCTCTCGAGCAGATAAACGTCGCCGTTCGTGCCGTGGCAGAGATCGATGCGGTGCAGGTCATCCTCGAACCGTCCTCGCTCGTTCATGCGGCCTGTCCGCAGCAGCTCGCTCAGCAAATCCACCAGCCCCGAACCGCAAATTCCTTCCGGCGGCACGTCACCAATGACGCGAATCCGAAATTTACCGGCCTCATCAATCGTCACTTCCTCAATGGCGCCGTCGAGAGCGGGCATGCCGCAGGCGATGGCTCCGCCTTCAAAGGCCGGTCCCGCAGGGCATGATGCCGCGAGAATCCGATCCTTGTTTCCCACCACCAACTCAGTGTTGGTGCCAATGTCCATGATCGCGATGAGGCGCTCTTCGTGCGCCAGATCAGCGGCCAGCATGCAGGCCGCAGCATCGGCTCCCACGTGGCCGCTGATGATGGGGGCACCATACACGCGCGCTTTGGGATGAATCGGCAGAAGGCTGCGCAGGCCGGATTCCTGAAGGCTGGTCGTCGTGCGCTTGCCCTCGGCCATTTCAATCTCGGTGATTGAGCGGTAGGGCGTTTGGCCGATCGTGTAGACGTTCTGGCGGAAGAAAAGATCGCGCATGGTGGAGTTGCCAACCACGACCATTTCGTAAATTGTTTTCGCGTCGACGGGAAACTTCTCGATGGCATGGCTCAGGTAGCCGGCCAATGTCCGCATCAGCAGCCTTCCCGGATGGCTTGTGTCGTAGGCGATGCGCGACATAATCTCCGAGCCGCCGAAGCGCTGAGGATTTTCAAAGGAGGTGTCCGCAATCAGCTCGCCGCTTTCGAGGTCCAGAAGGCGCACGACGACTGTTGTCGTTCCAAGATCCATCGCGATGCCGTGAATCGGCCCCGTGGAGCGCTCGACTTCGACTCCATCGATCAGAATGCGATCGCCGTCGCGCGTAACGGCAGGATCGAGCGCGAGAGCCTGACCGCCGGCAGGCAGCCCGTACGCCTGGCGCTCAATGACCATATGTCCGCGGCGCATGGTGTGGCAGCGAACGATACTGGGCGAGATTGGGCCGCTGGAGCCGGTGACGAATGCCTGGCAGGAGAGGCGGAAATTTCCCTTAAGGTGACGCTCGGCCTCGGTCATCGGAGACAGGGCTTCCATGCCTTCGACCACTTCGACCATGCATTCCTTGCATTTGCCTTGCTTGCGGCACGACGTGGGCACGTCGATGCCCATGGCTTCGGCTTGGTCGAAGAGAGAAAGGGCCGCGTCGGCCTCGGTCGATTGTCCGTTGATGATTAGCGTGACGGCCATTTTCGGGAAGTGCCTACCATCCCTTCGCCTCGAGCTCAGCTTTCAGCGCATCTGCGACATCCTGCGCGGACCCCTCGCGCTCCTGTTCGTCGCTCCACTTCCATTGCGCCAGGTAGTCGTCGGAGGCCTGCAATCCGCGCATGGCTGCGAGGCGATCGATCTGCTCCATGAATCGCCCGTCCAACTGCACTGTCACTTCGTCGATCCCGTCATCCACTTTGACTTGAGTCGGGATTTCCTGCCAATAGAGAATTTTGTAAGTTGCCATCTGGGTCACGCGTGTCCTGCCAGCCGCAGGAACAAATCCACCGCCGCGGAGGCATTGGCTCCGTATCCGTCGGCGCCAATCTCGTCTGCAAACATCTGGCTGATGGGAGCGCCTCCCACAGCCATTTTGATTTCTGTGTGGCCAGCCGCATGGAAGCCCTCAATCACGGTCTTCATATACATCATCGTCGTCGTGAGCAGCGCGCTCATGCCGACGATGTTGGGCTTGCATTTCTCGGCAGCGGCCATGAACTTTTCGACACTCTGATCCACGCCGATGTCATGAACTTCAAAGCCCGCGCCTTCGGCCATCATGCCTACCAAGTTCTTGCCAATATCGTGCAAGTCGCCGCGAACCGTGCCCATGAGCAACACACCCTTGGGCTTTGATCCCCCGTCTTTCGATGTCAGCAGCGGCTTCAGCACGGCCATTCCAGCTTTCATTGCCCGCGCGGAGATCAAAACTTCCGGCACATAGAGCACGTTATGCTTGAAGTCTTCGCCGACCACGCTCATGCCGGCGATGAGACCTTCCGTCAGCACTTCCTGAGCGGAGCGCCCTTCGGCCAGAGCCGCTTCGGTCAGCTTGCCCACCTGGTCGGCATTTCCTTCGTACAGGTGTTGATTCATCAAGGCGTAATCGGGCATGGAGTGGTTTCCTCAGCGTGCGCTTGCAACCGCTCCCGCGGCGCGTTTGGCATTGAATTCTTCAAGGGCCTCAAGCATGGCCAGAATATTTTCGCGTGGCATTCCCGGGCTGGTCCCGCCGCCGACGGAGAGGATGATTCCCTCGCCGCCCGAACCCTCGAGAACCTCCAGAGTTTCGTCCTTCACCTCGTCTGGGGTTCCGCGAACTGCGACCTCCAGCGGATTCACATTGCCCATCAGGCACATGCGATCGCCGATGCGACGTTTTACTTCAGTAATGTGCCGCTGCTTGCCCCAGTTGAGCACGTTGAATCCCGTGTCGGGCAGGTGGTCGAGGCAGGCGTCCACTTCGGCATCATTGTGATAGAGCTTGACCCAATCCTTGGGAAAGGCATCGCAGATTCGCTTGAGATAAGGATGCGCGAACTCGAGGTAATGCTCCTCGTTCACGAATCCGACAATGTCGTCGAGGATGAAGATGCTCTCAACGGTATCGCCCATGACTTTCTGCTGCGCCTTCAGCCAGTCAATAATCACGCGGGTGCAGAGGTCGAGCAGTTTATGCGCGCCTTTTGGGTCCTCTACCAGATCGATCATGAATTCCGTTGTGCCGCGGACAAATCCCGCGGTGCACATGGGCCCGCGTGAGGTCACCATGGGGAGAATGTAGCCGGCATCGAGAATCCGCTGCCGGGCCATGGCGATGCGATGCAGGGTGAGGCCGGCAAACCCGTCGGCCTCCACTTCATACTCGGGGAAGTTATCGATATCTTCAAGGCGGTAAAGCGTGTGGTATTCGCTGGGCGTGTTGTCTTGCCAGAACTTGATCTTGGCTCCAAGGACAGACGGTTCAGCCGCCATCCCATACTCCATCCACCACGAGGGGATGAAGATGATGTCTGGAAACTCCTGCATGATTTTCAAGTTCGATTGAAACCAGAGCTCGGGATCCAGAAAATAGTCGAGGTGTTTGATCCCCAGGTATCCCGGAATCCATGGACTATCGATGATGAGCGCCATGGGGATCTTGTCGAGCTTCTCGCGCCGCACCGCTCGCTTAAACGTTTCCCACTGTTCCGGCCGCATACTTTTCCTCCCGATCACAATCGTGATCCATGATCCCTGTCGAGCCCATGACTTGAATGAGCGACCTCCTCGCCATCCGTCTTGCCCGAATTGCCGATCTATTTCATCACGCTGGGCAGGGCGGTGAGTTGCCGCTCGAACAGCGCAGACTGCGAAGCCATGCGTGGCCTAAGTGCAATCTTTCCTGTTGTCTAAGATTTTCTTCGACCGTCGTAATAATTCCGACCCCGTAATCATAATGTATGACCAATGAGGCGCACAAGAGCGTTTCCCAGGCCGGTGGGGCCGAGCGTCAAGGGCGAACATGGAGGCCCATATATATAGAGCAAAGTTGAGCTAAACGCTTTTGTTCAAACCTGCACGTAGTAGCCGCAGGCCGCTATGGGGCACTATGACGCTGCGAGGCGGCTTAGTTCACCGTCACGGTGAAGGTCGTCGTGGGCGCGGGCGTGATGGCCGGATTGCCGGTTGCCGTGACCGTAAATGTATACGTGCCCGCAGTCGTACCGCTGTTTCCTCCGCCTCCGCCGCCACCGCCACCGCCGCCTCCACCGCCGCAGGCGGACAAGCCGCCGAACGCTGCCAGCAGCAGGAAAATGCCGAGCGTCGCACGCCAACTGCGCCGACGTTCCGGAATCCCGAGCAAAACCACAAGAGCCAGAGCCACTCCGCCCGCGCCGCTCCACCTACCGCCGCTGCCCGGCGAACCTGGCTGAGTAAGCGCGGCGGTCGGCGCTGTTGTGCCAACGTTCGCGTCTGCCACGGCATATCCTGCTCCTGTTGGTAGTTGGACCGTGCCGTTGAGCATCGTGCAACTGGGCAAGTCAGTAGCGCCGCTGGGTTGGCCCGTAAGAGCGCAGGCCACCGTGATGGTGCCGGTATAGCCCGATGTCGAACTGACAGTAATCGACGATTGGGTCAGCCCTCCTGGTGCGATTGAGGCGGCATTCGACGCTGAAAGAGTGTAGCCCGATTGCGCCACTGTGATCGTTGCAGTGGCCATACTCGGAAGATATGTGGGATCGCCGCTGTAACTAACGGTCAAAATGTCCGTGCCAACGCTAAGGCTATTGGCCGGAATCGGATAAGTAGCGCCGCCGCCGGATAGTGGCCACGCCACGCCTGTGTAGCCGCCGCCCGATATAGTCACTGTTCCAGTTGGCGTTCCATATGCGCCTGTTACCGCGACCGTTACCGGCAGCGCCTGCCCTGTATCCAGGCTGCTCGATTGCGGCGTCATCGCTACGGCCGACGCGACTTGAACCCATGGAGTCACGGTCACCGTAGCCGAATTACTCACTGTCGTGTTAAACGGATCGCCACTGTAATTCGCGGTCAGAGTGACGGTTCCGACGTTCAGGCTCGCTGCCGGAATTGCAATGAAGTAAGCTCCACCCGAAACAGGACCCGTGAATTGTTGGCCGGCTGCAGTTATTGTCACGTCCCCGGTAGGGGTGGGCCCATTGCTCGCAAGGGTCCCGGTCACATTCAATGGAAGGTTCAAGCTGATGCTGGTCGCCGACGGCGTTACCGAAAGGGCCGGGGTCACCTTGGTCACTGTGACTGTGGTCGTTGTGCTTGCAGGAAGGTACGTATTGTCCCCTTGGTACTGCACAGTTAAAGTCTCTGTCCCTGCAGCCAGTTCGCCGGGAACAACTGTGAAGGTGTAGCTGCCGGCGGAAAGTTGTCCACCGATGTTACCGAGTTGATACAAGGTGCCCAGGTTTACGAATCCCGTCGGCGTGGGGCCTGTACCGCTAACCTTCGCCGTCACTTGAAGTGTGTTTGCAGTAGTCAGGTTGGTCAGCGATGCTGACATGGTCAGGGTCGGAACCAGGACTGTGGCCGTGGCCGTCCCCGCCAGATAATTCGAGTCCCCGCTGTAGCTGGCGGTGATCGTATTGGCCCCGCTTGGAAATTCCCAGACCGGGATCCCCGGCGTGCACGTCCCGGTAGTCAGTGTGCACGGGAGAGATGTGTAGCCTGGCAACGATGCTGTTACGGTTCCGGTTGGTGTTGGGCCGGCGCCTGTCACATTCACTGTGACGTTCACGGAGTTGGTATCGAACGCGGTGGTTAAATTGGGCAGCTCGGTCACCGTTGGCGTCAGCTTAGCTACTGTCACGCTGGCCGTGCCGCTTGCCCTCGCATACGTCGCGTTTCCGCTGTAACTCACCTTGAGCGTGTCGGCCCCTGTGCTCAGCGTGTCGCCTGGAATCGTGAATGTATAGCTTCCGCCGGACAATGCCCCCCCAGTCCCCGTGTAAAACCCACTCGTCAGGCCCACGGTGCCGGTCGGCGTTCCGCTGGCGCCGCTAACCGCGACTGTGACATTCAAGCTCTGGTTCAATGGAAAGCTGTTCGTAGACGGCGTCACTGTGACGGTTGCTTTGGCTGTCCCAATGGTCGAGGTCCACGCGTTGACCACATTGGCGATATTCAATGAGCCCAGCCCGGTGGCAAGATCGAAGCCGCCCGCCGCAGCATACCCCGAGAGAACTCCTATCGAATCGCCGCTATGGCTCACGGTGCAATTGGGAGAGCCCGACGCACACGCCATGGCGATGGTTCCGGTGTCGATGTCGTTGAACGAACATCCATCGCTTATCGTTCCGAACTCTGCGGGGCAGTTTCCGTAGCTCTGCCTGGCGGCCATCGCATAGAGCTCCGCGTTGGGATTGCCCTGCGGCGTTCCGGCCTTCTGATTAATGAGCGCCATGGCGCCAGCCATGGCCGGCGTCCCCACCGAAGTTCCGCCAACTTCCTGCGCTTCTGGAGGTGTGGTGAGAGAGGTGGAAGTGACACACGCTCCGTTGGCTGAAACGCAAATCAGATAGGCACTCCCGAGGAAGCCATTGCCCGCCATGAACGAGACATCGGGCAGGTCGCGCGCTCCATCTGCCGGGATCCCGGGCACACCCGACTGCCAGCTCGGTTTGGCGTAGCCGCCGGCGCAACTCGATACGTTTTCGCCGTCACCATTGATGCAGTTGCTCGCACCGCCTCCACCGCCGATGGTATCGAGGAAAGGAGAAAGGTTCACGGTGGGGCTGGTGTGGGAATAGATCAGGGTCCACCATTGACTTACAAAATTGCAGGCCGATTCGGCGTCAGTGGGCGAACTGGCGGCATAGCCATTCTGATTGAGAACGGTCGCCCACTCCTGCAAGTAGTTCAGGGCCAGCGGATTCGTGCACGTATCGTTCCACGGAACCTCGGGTACATATCCCAGGGCGTTGGAGCCGTTGCCGGCGTTTGATGCTGCCCAATACGGAGAAGCGGTCGAACCCCAATTGAGGTCTGTTCCGCCCACGGCAGTGTCATATGGAGTGGAAGCGATTCCGCTGACTGAAAGGCCATATTGCGCGGGATGGGGAGGGTTGCCAGCGAGCCCTTGGTCGCAGGTCGCTGCTCCGGCATCACCCGCTGCGACGAATACTGCAATCCCCTCGCTGGCCGCTGTCTCCCAAAGATTGTTGTACGCCGTATTTCCGCTTGTGCCCTCGCCCAATTCGCATTCGCCGTAGCTGACGCTGAGGATACTGGCCGTATCATTCTGGACGACGTAATCCGCGGAAGAGTAGACCGTGTCGGTCGTGGTTGAATTGGATCCGGAGACGACGAGCACGATGTTGGCGCCTTTGGCCACTGTCCCCGACCATTCAACATCCAGCGTGTTTTCGATGAGATCGTCGATGGTGCAGGTGGCGCCCTGATATGTGCTAAAGCACTCACCAGGGTCGGTGCCGTTGGCGACGATGGTGGTGGGTGGGGTCCCCGCAGGCAGCCCGAAAACGCTGCGAAACGTGGCTACGTCTGCGGCGTTGATGTCACTTGTTCCCGCGATCGCAATCGTCTGTCCCGTTCCGTCGATGCCGTTGTTCCAGAGCGGCAATAGATTGTAGATCGTTGCAAAATCGTAGGGGGCTACGTCTTCAATGGTGTAGGCGCCGGTTCCCGAGCCGACGCTAATGCCGAAATAAGGGTGCGAGGCAACACTCACCTCTGCGTCTTGCTGAGCGCCGCCGGAGATGCCATGCCATCCGCCTCCGGATGGATCGAAGCTGACCAGAGCTCCCGTTTGATGCAGGGGCCGTGGGAAGAAATTGTGCAGCGCTTTAACGCCCTCTACCACCGGGGCCAAAGCGGCTGGAATCTGCGGATCGCTCATGTTTGCGACGTGCGGTTGCCCGTTCACCAACAGGTTGTGGATCTCCACATGAAAAGTGCTCTCCACCTGCGCGGCAGAACCGCTGAAGCGGATTGTCATGTGGTCGGGAGAGACTTCATCGACGTGCAGCCCGTGCCCGCTAAGCCAACCTGAAATCGCCGCAACATCGGCGAGAGAAGGTCCAAACATCCTGCCCACATCCACGGGCGCCAGCCAGCTATGGAAGTTCGGCGAGGACGGATCGTATTGGCTGGCCACAAACTGGTCAAAAGCAGCCTGTTGTTCAGGGCCGCGTTTCAAAACAAGAATCACGTCGGTCATGGACAGATTCGGACTCGCCGGGCCGCGGTCATTCTGATCCACGGCTGCCGGATGTGTATTGCCCTTCAAAGTGATCAGCTGGCTTTCGTCGATCCTGCCGACAATCCGAGGCGCAGAGGACGGCGTCTGCGAGAGCAGTGGGCTCCCGTCGAGGACTAGACCCACGACCAGGCTGAGAAGGACAACACGCAGGAAGCGCATGCGGTTGCGACCGCCTTTCTTCAGGGGCGTCAACCTTGATCGAGCCCGACAGAGGGGCCATTCAAAACTGGGAAACCGATTGATGGGCTCGATGGAAGTTGAAATGCGAGTGCCAAGCTGGTTTCGCCCACCATCATACACAAATCCAGCATCGGTCGCATCGGTTCCTTTGGATCTCTCGCGGATTGGAACGGCCCGCCATTTCCGTCCCGAACGGTTCATGGCCCATTCAATCTGAGGCGTCTTGAATCTTGAAGATGGACAAGGTGTTTGCCTTGACTCCGGGCACGAAATAGATCATTCAACTCCAATTCAACAGCGGTATATACTGCGAAAAGGGTTCCTCACGGCATTTTCGGAATGGATGTGAGGCAATCGAACCGTGTGAGGTCGCCGCTCCCTGTTGGTCGCGTTGACCTTAGATCTGCGGCTTTGCCCATGGAAATTCCCAAAGACGATCTGGCCGTTCTTGCAGCGCGAGCTGCAGGGGAGGAAGGTCAAAGGTAGTTCCTTTCATCAGATTTTCATAGCTCAGCCACTGCGTGGGGCGGATCAGGCATGAACGACCCAAAAGAGCAGAAGAACGAGCCGGAAGCTGGGACGCTTGTAGTGAGTAATGGCGTATCCGGTGTCCCTTCGTCGGGAGAGACGAACGCAAGCGGACAAGTGTCCGAACCGCCCGCAGAGGGATCGACCGAACCCGCAACCCTCGCGGGCGGTGAGGCGCCGACCCTTGCGGCAACGGCTATCCCGCGGCAGCTCCAAGCCGGCGTCACGCTGGCTCCGGACACCCCAGTCCGCCTTTCAGCAGATGGCGCAGTTGTCATGGGCAGCAGCGCGGCGTTGCTGCCCGGGAACGTTTTTGCGAATCGCTACCAAATCATCAAAACCCTGGGTGAAGGCGGGATGGGGGCGGTTTACAAAGCGCGAGATGTGGAGTTGGAACGAGAGGTCGCGCTCAAGGTCATCAAGCCCGAGCTTTCAAGCAATCCTGAAATCCTGCAGCGGTTCAAGCAGGAGTTGATTCTCGCTCGCCAGGTCACCGACCGGAATATCATCCGCATTTTCGATCTCGGTGAGGCCGATGGAATCAAGTACATCACGATGGAGTACGTTGAAGGCCAAAACCTTCATCAACTCCTGAAACAACGGGGCAAGCTCGAGTCTGCGGAAGCCGTCGACATCATGGAACAGGCGACTGCCGGACTGGCCGCTGCCCACCGCGAAGGAATCATTCACCGTGACCTGAAGCCCGGTAACATCATGCGCGACGTGAATGGCCGGGTTGTGGTGATGGATTTCGGATTGGCCCGCACCATCAGCGGCGACGGAATGACTCGGACCGGCGCGATGCTGGGCACGATTGAGTACATGTCGCCGGAGCAGGCGCAGGGCAAGGAGCTCAAGGCCAGCTCAGATGTTTTCACGATCGGCTTGATCCTTTACGAGCTGCTTGCCGGGGTTACGCCTTTTCATGCGGAGAGCGCGATCGCAAGCCTGCTGATGCGCTCCCAGCAGCGGGCCGTGCCGCTGGCGGATATCGATAAGAATATTCCGGGCTCGCTCAGCAATATCGTCGCAAAGTGTCTCGAGAAGGACCCGGCCCACCGCTACCAGAGCGCGGAGGAGTTGGATGCGGATCTTCGTGCCTGGCAAGGGAGAAGCGGAGGGAAGAAGGTTTCAGCTTCTTCCATGCGGCGCCGCCTGAACCGCATTCGGGAGCTTCCGTGGAAGACCCTCGGAATCGCCGCAGCTCTGATTTTGGCGATCGCGGCGGGAATGACCTGGTTCGTGGTCCGGAGACAACTGGCCGCGAAATCAGGTGCACATGGCCCGGTGTCAGTGCTGGTTGCCGACTTCACGAACCTTACTGGCGACCCGCTTTTGGACAATACGCTGGAGCCGATGGTCGGTGAAGCTTTGGAAGGCGCCAGCTTCATCAACGTCTACAGTCGCGGGGATGCGCGCAAGCTGGCCGAGAAACTCCCGCACCCCACGGAAAAGCTCGACGAGCAGTCAGCGCGGCTCGTCGCCGTAAACCAGGACGTTGACACGGTCGTCACGGGCGAGATTGAGTTGCGAGGTGACGAGTACGATATTTCAGCCGTGGCTCTAGACGCCGTGAGCGGCAAAGTGCTCGCAAAGGCCGAGGTCACCGTCTCCAACAAGCAGGAGATTCTGAGCAGCCTTCCCAAGCTGGCGGCGCCGATTCGCAAAGCCCTGGGTGACTCCACGCCTGCCTCGGTGCAATTCGATGAAGTCAGCGGAGGGTTTACCGCCGCATCTCTTGAGGCTGTTCACGAGGACGCTCAAGGTGTTGACGAGCAGTTCGCGGGCAAGTTCCAGGAGGCGTTTGATTCGTTCCAGAAGGCTTCGCAACTGGACCCAAAGTTTGCGAGGCCGTACACCGGCATGGCGGCGATGTCCCAGAACCTGGGCAGACCGGAAGACGCAGTGAAGTACATGAAGCTTGCGATGGAACATGAAAACAGCATGACCGAGCGGGAACGCTATCGCAACCGCGGGTTGTACTATTCCTTCACCGGCGACTGGCAGAACTGTGTTCAAGAAAACACTCAGCTAGTGACTCACTATCCCGCCGATCGCGTCGGTCAATGGAACCTGGCTAGCTGCTATGCGCAGTTGCGCAACGCCCCGAAGGCATTGGAGGCCGCGCAACAAGATGTCGCGATTGTCCCCAAGGGTGTGGGGCCGCGACTGAACCTGTCATTTATCAGTTCTTTTGCCGGAGACTTTGCCGCGGGCGAGAAAGAGGCGCGTGCCGGGCTGGCCATCAACCCATCGGCCGCGCAGGGATACCTGGTGCTGGCCGAATCGCAACTTGGAGAAGGGCAGATCGATAACGCAGCAGGGTCGTTCCACAAGCTTGAGGGCTTTGGTCCGGCGCTGGCATCGATGGCAAACGCTGGATTGGCCGATCTCGCCGCCTATCAGGGGAAGTATGCAGAGGCAGCAAGCATCCTTACAAACGGAGCCGCCGCCGATGTTGCGGCAAAGAATACCGACGGTGCCGCGAGGAAGTACGCAGCGCTGGGAAACATCGAGGAACTGCAGGGAAAGCATGCAGCAGCTGTCTCTGATGTTGACAAGGCGCTGAAGTACAGCCAGTCTACGCAGATTGAATTTCTGGCGGCCAACACATATGTCGATGCTGGAGAGATGGCTAAAGCGCAAAAGCTTGCCGCAAGCCTTTCTTCTGCGCTGACAAGCGAGTCGCAGGCTTACGGCAAGATCGTAACGGGCATGATGGCGCTCAAGCGGAAAGACTCGAACGAAGCAATCCGGCAAATCACAGCCGCGAACAACCTGCTGGACACCTGGATCGGTCATTTCGATCTGGGGCAGGCTTACCTGGAAGCGGGAGCGTTCACCGAGGCTGACTCACAGTTTGATCAGTGCATGAAGCGGCGAGGCGAAGCCATCGAGTTGTTTTTGGACAACACGCCAACTTATGCCTATTTCCCTCCGCTCTATTACTACGAGGGGCGCGTGCGGGAAGGAATGAAGAGCGAGGGGTTCGCCGACTTCTATAAGAGCTACCTCAGCATTCGCGGGCAGTCGACGGAAGATCCGCTGGTCGCCGATATCCGGCGCCGCCTGAGCCAATAAGAGGCGCAGGAATCGCGGGCCTCTCGCCGAAGACACAAGACTTAAGCTGTTCAATGTCGTCGCTGTCGTAGAAGCGCTTCATCTACGCGACGGCGATGATGGAGATCGTGCTTGAAACAGCCTCGCTATTTCGCGGTAACGGTCTTTGTAACTTGCGCTGCTGCCGCGTAGTTGGAATTGCCCGCCTGGTTTGCGATCACCGAGCACGTTCCCGTGGCGCTGGACATCGTGTAGGTTGCGCCTGAATTGCTGCACGACCCCGAACTGGTGAATGTCACCGCATTCCCGCTGGCACCGCCCGCAGCCGCCACTTTGAAGGTGCTCTTGTTAGCCGCCGTCGCCGGAGGGTTGGTGGTGAACGTGATCGTCTGCGGGGCCTGAGCCGCGCTTACTGGCAGCATAACTGGCGGTGCTGCCGAGTAGTTAGAGTTACCCGCCTGGTTAGCGATCACAGAGCACGTCCCGGTGCCGCTGGTCATTGTGTAAGTTGCGCCTGAGTCACTGCACGAACCGGAACTGGTAAAGGTGACCGTGAGCCCGCTGGAGGCCGTAGCCGCCACTTTGAAGGTGCTCTTGTAGGCCGCCGTCGCCGGAGAGTTGGTGGTGAATGTAATTGTCTGCGCGGCAAGACTGGCGGAGACGGTTTTTGTCATCTGCGTCGCTGCCGAGTAGGTAGAATTGCCCGCCTGGTTGGCGATCACCGAGCACGTTCCCGTGCCGCTGCTCATCGTGTAGGTTGCGCCAGAATTGCTGCATGCACCGGAACTGGTAAAGGTGACCGCGAGCCCGCTCGAGGCTGTAGCCGCCACCGTGAAGGTGCTCTTGTAGGCGGCGCTCGGCGGCAGGCTGCTGGGGGTGATCGTGATGGTCTGCGAGGCCCGAGTGGCGGATACAGTCTTCGTCACCTGTACCGCTGCCGCGTAGGTAAGGTTGCCTGCCTGGTTGGCAATCACTGAGCAGGTTCCAGTGCCGCTGTTCATGGTGTAGGTTGCAGTGCCCGGTGCGACGCCGCAAGCACCGGAGGCCGTAAAGGTTACCGGGAGCCCGCTCGAAGCTGTCGCCGCCACCGTGAAGCTGCTCTCGTAGGCAGCGCTCGCCGGCAGGGTGCTGGGGGTGATTGTGATCGTCTGCGGAGTCAGAACAGTCGCGGTCAGCGTGACCGGCTGCGGACTGTTTGGCGCATTGTCCATAATCTCCAGAGTCGCGGTTTGCTTTGTGTAGTACGGACCCGCGACGAAGGCAATGGTGATGGTGCAACTCTTTCCAGCGACCAGCGGCGTGACGCAGAGATTGACCGCCACAAATTCGTTGGAGTTTCCTCCCTGGACGATGGAGAGGATAGGACCGCTGATCGTAGCTGGCGCCGTTCCCGTGTTGGTCACCGTGATGTTCTGAGTTGTGACGCTTCCCAGAGTCACCGAGCCGAAGCTGATTGCAGATGGAGCGACGGTGAGCTCCGGCGCTGGCGATATGGTCAGCGTTCCGTTCACAAAATAGAAGGAGTAATTGGCCGCAGCCAACGAGCCGGTCGAAATCGTAATCGGGTAGGTGCCGGGACTGCTCCCTTGATTGGCAGTTGTCGACAGCGCCGGCGTGGTGCTGCCTAAAACCGACGCGGCGGAATCGCCTGGTTCAAAGCCAGTGACGCTGTAGGTCAGTGCCGGAACCGTCCCATACGGAGCCGTGACGTTATTGGCCGTCACCGTGAGCACCGCCGGTGTGATGGTGAACGGCTGAGGTGCCGAGGCCGGGCTATAGGTGTTGGAGTTGACTGTTCCGGCCGGGGCCGACGCCGTAATCGTGCACCGGCCGACGCCGGTCGTGGTAACGGTCGCTGTGCCCGTCGTGGTGCCTACTTGGCATGGCCCGACGGCTCCGAAAGTCACACCCAGTCCGGAATTCGAAGAGGCGCTTACAGAGAAGGTGCTTCCATACTGCACATTCGGCAAGGCCGAGAACGTGATCGTCTGCGGCTGCGTGGCCGACCCCGCAGGCTCGATTGTGAACGATTCGGATACCGAATTCGCGGCGTCGTAATACGGTGGCATGCTCGATGCCGTCGGATTCGTGCCGGGTTGTGACGCGGTCACGGTGCAGGTGGCCGGGTTGCTTCCCGGGTCGTTAACCGTCACGGTTGCGGTGGACACACCTCCGCTCGCAATCGAGGCAACCGTCTGGCCGCTTACCGAGCAAGGACCTGTTGCGACAAAACTCACTTGCAATCCGTTCGGGTTACCGTTCGTCTCTGCCGTCGCGGTGACCGAAACTGGGGGCGCCGAAGTTGAATAGGTAACAGAGCTCTGTAGCGAGCCGAGAACAATGGTTTGGATATTCTTTACGATCGCAGGCACCGAAGGCGCACTCGAGCGTTGGGTCGGATCGATCTGCACCGGGGCGAGGGTGGTCGCAATCGTGTAAACCACACCCGATGAGCCCGAGCATGTCACTGGGTTCGAGTCAATAAATTCGGTCACTGGAGCAGCTCCACCCACACCGTTGACAACGCCAATATTGACGGCGTCCGAGCCGTTGGGGTTGCAGCCGCGATAGACCGTGTAGTACTGCACGACGCCGAAAGCCGGCGCCTTCCAATCAACCGTGACACTTGTCACCGCCCCATTGGTCATCCCCGGCGTGAGGGTGGGTGAATTCGGAGGCCGGACAAAGGAGTTGGCGGTCACGTAATCCAATTCGTTGGTGGAGGCGCCGCCGCTGCCCGCGAAAGTTACGCCGCCGCTACCCGCGAAAGTGACGCC
>JBKQKT010000161.1:0-4472 GCA_052147365.1 Candidatus Korobacteraceae bacterium
GTGGATGCCACTGTGAGAGGGTCTTATGAAGATTGCCGTTTTGCTTCTCTTCCTGTCTGCTGCTATCAGCCAGGCGCAGATGATAGCCGATCCCAACGTTGACGCCTCGGTCGCCAATCCGGCTTACAAAACAACTCATCCCCGGGTCGCGATCGATCAGGCCCATGGCAACATTCACACCAAGGACGGACTGTTTAGGCCCTTCGCCGACCTAGCGAGAAATGACGGTTATAACGTTGTAGCCAACACCGCAGCCTTCACGCACGACAGTCTGCAAGGCGTTGATGTGTTGGTGATTTCCAATCCGCTCGGCCAATTTTCGAACAACAACAACAATTCAACTCCTGCCTTCACTAAAGAAGAATGTGATGCAGTCTACGAGTGGGTGCAGCGAGGCGGTTCCTTATTCCTCATCGCGGATCACGTGCCCGTGGGAGACGCGGCGCAGCCCCTTGCCCAGCGCTTTGGAGTGACCCTCGGGAATAATGTTGTGTTCGATACGAATCCCGACAACTTTGATGGCGAAGACATTACCCAACTTATCTTTTCCGATCGCAATCACCTGCTCGGCGGTCACCCAATCACGCGCGGGCGCAACAATACGGAGCGCATACACAAATTAGTGGCCTTTACCGGCGAGTCCGTTACGATTCCGAAAGGCGCGACCACCCTCCTGCAACTCTCGTCCACCGCAGGTGAAGTGCCGACCGGCGACGACTTGCCGCCTCTCTTCGATAAGGATGCGGCCAAAGCGAAAGCGGCCCGCGAAGCAGCTCTCAAGAAGTGGCCAGCGTCCGGCCAAGCAATGGCTATTGCGTTCCCGGTCGGCCGAGGCCGCGTCGTTATCAGTGGTGAGGCTGGCATGATGACGGCTCAGGTGTTTCAGGAGAAACAGAAGGATGGCAGCGAGAAGATCATGGGCAAAATGGGCTGGGACGTCCCCGGCAACGATGATCGCCAGTACGTTTTGAACGCGCTGCACTGGCTCTCTGGCGTGTTGCAGTAGCCGCCCACTAATCACGTTCTGGGCAACCGCAACCGGCGTGTTTCCGGGATATTTTCTCGTTTTTCTTAACCGCGGATTTACGCGGATGACACGGATTCTTGGAGAAGAAAATTTCAACTGATCCGTGTTTATCCGCGTAAATCCGCGGTTGCATTCTGGTCGCAAGCTCCTCGAACGTTGACTTGAAACTCGAAACTATCCAGTCGCTAGCCACATGATTTCACAGGACAGCGCAGGTCTTCGTCGAATCGAAGAGGATGCTAGCCCACCATTCACCCGCCGAATCCCGCTAGCTAAACCACGGCAATCTGGTTCCGCAGAGCGCCGGAGAACAGGTTCTTGGGAATCATGGCGTGCACGCCGCGGACGATGTCCACCACCTGGGTTACCCGGAAGCTGATGGCTATGCTGCAAAGCGCATAAGCGTCAAGCTTCGTCATGCCGCCGCGCGTGGCCAAGAAGTTGATGGCGTTCTGCGCCGCCAGCGTCATGGCTACGTTCAGGTCTTTGTCCAGGCCCAGGGTGATCCAGTGCGTCTCGGTTTCCGCGATGGGCCATGCAAAATTCTTCTGCTTGTGGAGGATGACCTGGATGCGCAATTCCTGCATGCGAGTCTCCAGCGCGCTGAGGTTGATTTCGCCGTCGCCCTGCACAGCGTGCGAGTCGCCGGTAAAAATGAGCGCCCCCGGCTTCCACACCGGGATGAACATGGTTGTGCCTTCCGCCATTTCTCGCAGGTCAACATTGCCCGCGTGCGGCCCCGGCGGGACAGAGCTGGTGACTCCCGGACTTAAGGGAGGATAGAAGCCGTCAGGCGGGGCAACCCCGAGCGTCCCCTGGAAGGGTTGCAGGGGGACATGAATGTCGGGCATGAACTCAGCGGTCATCTTCGTCATGTCGAGCTTCAGATACTTGACCTGCCCGTCGGGAAAATCTTTTGCCAGCAA
This sequence comes from Candidatus Korobacteraceae bacterium, assembly GCA_052147365.1. Classification (GTDB taxonomy): domain Bacteria; phylum Acidobacteriota; class Terriglobia; order Terriglobales; family Acidobacteriaceae; genus Bog-257. The sequence goes on from JBKQKT010000161.1 coordinate 1,954, forward strand.
GCCGGTTCCGATAGAGCCGGGGTTGTTGAAGACCGCTCCCCAGTCGAAGGGACGAATCCTTTTGTAGCGAACTTCCAGCACGTCGCCGGGCTCGGCGCCGTTGACGTAGATGGGGCCGATGATGGAGTGCGGTCCATGTCCCGGATTGCTCAGCCGGAGTTTGGCCAGCGTGTCGACGGGCACGCCGGGCTGCAACTGGTTCAGGAAGTGCGACCAGGTGTTGACATAGCTGACGGTGTCGCCGGAGTCAATCTTAAGAATGGGCTCAAGCGTCGTGTCGTAAACGCCCAGACGCACGGTCTTGTCGTTGGATTCGACCACGTGGACCGGGCCGCCCTCATCTTTCTTCTTCCCTCCTCCACCGGGAGTGCCGCCGCCGGTCGTCCCAAGCGAGTCCGCCGCGTGCGCCAGCTTGGTAAACCATGGCCCGGTGGCCGCGAGCAAACTCATGAAGCTGCTGGCACGCAGCAGGCGCCGGCGCGAAAGACCGCGAGCGGTCACAAAACCATCGAGTTGCTCCTGGTTGAATTCGTTCATGTGCAGCAGGCGATCGGCGGCACGTTTGGTAAAGGCAGCGTCATTGATGTCTTCGCGGAAGACGCCGGTGCCGTTTTCCTCGCCGCAGCCAAACAGGCTGCCGCAAAAATGGTGAGCGTGAGTTTCTTCAGCAGAATGGAGATCAGGATCATGGCGCATGGCTAGCTCCTTCGTTAATTCACCCAAGGATGTGAGGAACTCGCTCCAACGATAGCAAAACGCGTGCTAAGTGCAAGATTGAAATTGGCAATAGCAGGGTGAATGGACCAAAACGGGATTACGAGTTGATGTGAGACTCGAGGTATGCCCATTCCCACACATACCATCAAACAGCTGTATGTGACCTGCGTCACAGACTGGTTAGTACACCCATCACAGCCGGACACGACATCGGCCGCTATCGTGGAAGTAGCAAATCCTGGGTAGAAGACAGACCGCGCAGGCTAGCCGATCTGGGGAAACGACAACGCCATGAAAACAACGGAATACTATGCTTCGCCGGCCACCACCCTTCATACCGATTCCCTGGTGGCCAGCGGAGCCGATGTGCGGACCTCGTCCCAAAGCGACGGCCCTGCTGGAGGCAATATGCCGAGAAACAAAGTAACGCTCGACGGCAACGAGGCGGTCGCCTACGTGGCCTACCACGTCAGCGAAGTTGCAGCCATTTACCCCATTACTCCCTCGTCGCCCATGGGCGAGTCGTCGGATGCGTGGGCGTCGGTTGGCGACAAGAACATCTGGGGCGCGGTGCCCAACGTCATCGAGATGCAGAGCGAAGGCGGAGCGGCGGGCGCGTTGCACGGGGTACTGCAGGCAGGGGCGCTGGGAACGACGTTCACCTCGTCGCAGGGCCTGCTGCTGATGATCCCCAATATGTACAAGATTGCGGGTGAGCTCACCAGTACCGTCATCCACGTCGCCGCACGCGCACTGGCAGCCCAGGCGCTGTCCATCTTCGGCGATCACCAGGACGCCATGGCAGTCCGCGCCACGGGATTTGCGCTGCTGTCATCAAATTCGGTGCAGGAGGCGATGGACCTGGCGCTGATCGCGCACGCGGCCACGCTGGAATCGCGCATTCCCTTCCTGCATTTCTTCGACGGCTTCCGCACCTCGCACGAAGTTTCTAAAATCGAGCAGTTGAGCCTGGACGACATGCACGCCATGATTGACGACGACCTGGTGCGCGCGCACCGCGCTCGCGCGTTGTCTCCCGACCATCCTGTTCTGCGCGGCTCGGCGCAAAACCCCGACATTTACTTCCAGGCCCGCGAAACGGTCAATCCGTACTACCTGGCCTGCCCGACCATCGTGCAGAACGCGATGGACAAGTTTGCGCAGCTCGTCGGCCGCACGTACAAGCTCTTCCAATACGAGGGCGCGCCGGACGCCGAACAGGTAATCATCATTATGGGCTCGGGCGCTGAGGCCGCGCAGGAGACAGTGGACTATCTCACGGCCAAAGGCAGTAAAGTTGGCGTGCTAAAGGTTCGCCTGATGCGTCCATTCTCCCTCGAACACTTCCTGGCAGCTCTGCCGCCTACGGTGAAGAGCATTGCCGTGCTCGACCGCACCAAGGAGCCGGGCGCTATCGGCGAGCCTCTTTATCAGGATGTGATCACCGCGTTGACCGAGGGGTTCACGGCAGGCAAGGCGCCGATGGCGACATTCCCGAAGGTCATCGGCGGGCGGTACGGGCTTTCGTCGAAAGAATTCACCCCGGCGATGGTGGCGCGAATTTTCGAAGAGCTGAAGAAGCCCAATCCGCAGAACCACTTCACCATCGGCATCATCGACGATGTCACCCACACCAGCCTGACCTACGACGCGGGGTTCTCGACCGAGGAGCCGGACACCTTGCGCGCCATGTTCTACGGCCTCGGCGCCGACGGCACGGTAGGCGCAAACAAGAACACTATCAAGATCATGGGCGAAGAGACCGAACTGCACGTGCAGGGCTACTTCGTGTACGACTCGAA
>JBKQKT010000162.1:0-25619 GCA_052147365.1 Candidatus Korobacteraceae bacterium
GGCCGAAGCCCGGCGGATTTTGAGTCCGCTGCGTCTGCCAGTTCCGCCATCCCGGCGAAGAGGTCGCATCAACAGGTTAGCACACGCTTGCGGGGCCACCAACTCGCAGAACCTCCCTCCAAATGGCGGGAATAGCGCCCAGAGACTAAGGATGACACGGCGGCTTCACCGCCGCAAAAGAGTGTGAATAGCCCGTAAAATAAAGACCAGGAGCGTGTTTTCACGCCGCAGCCAGTGTTCAACCGATGTCCGCCGCATTACAATAGACCACTGTCCTTTCACCTGACCCCTTTATGGCTACAACTGTAAAACCTGCTCCGTCCAAGACGCGGCCAAGATCTGTCCGCCCGGCCGCCAAAGCCACCGCTGCCAATAGTGCGCACAACCATGCTCTCGCTAAGGCGACGCTTCACCTTGAGGATCCCGAACTCTACATCAACCGCGAGCTGAGCCTGCTGGATTTTCAGCGGCGCGTGCTGGAAGAGGCGCAGGACGAACGTAACCCGTTGCTCGAGCGGTTGATGTTCCTGTCGTTCGTCGGCTCCAATGTGGACGAATTCTTCATGGTGCGCGTGGCCGGCCTCAAGCGACAGGTGGAAAAAGGGGTGAGCGACCCCGGGCCCGACGGCATGGCCCCGCCGGAGCAGTTGCGCGGCATCCGCGCTTCGGTGATCCGTCTCAATCGGAGTGCGCAGGAATGCTGGACCAAGGAACTGGTACCTGCCTTGGAGCAGGCGGGCATTCGTATCCTCAGCTATGCCGACCTCTCCGAAGAACAGCGCGTCATCGCCGACTCCTATTTCCAGGCGACAGTGTTCCCCACGTTGACTCCGCTGGCGTTTGATCCCGGCCGTCCTTTTCCGCACATCTCGAACCTGAGTCTGAATCTTGCCGTTCTCTTACGGGGCAGCGAAGGCGACGAGCACTTCGCCCGCGTGAAGATTCCGGACACCCTGCCGCAATTGGTTCCCGTAAGCGTCCTGCCCAAGGTAACCAGCCGTGGTAAGAAGCCGTTGCTGAAGGAGCAGAGCTTTGTCTGGCTGGAGCAGTTGGTCATGGCCAACTTGGGCGCGCTTTTTCCCGGCATGGAGATCATCGAGGCGCATCCCTTCCACGTCACCCGCGACGCAGACAGCGAGATCCAGAATCTGGAAGCCGGCGACCTGCTAGAGTCCGTCGAGGAGGGCGTCTGGCAGCGCCGCTTCGCCGATGTGGTACGGGTCGAGATTAATGAGGGGATGTCCGCTCTCGTGCTTGACATCCTGGTCAAAAACCTGGAACTGGATCGGGACGATATCTACAAGCTGAACGGTCCCTTATCGCTGGTACGGGTACGCCATCTGACCAAGATTGACCGGCCCGACCTGAAGTTTACGCCCTTCATTCCCGCGCTCCCCACCGCGATCAAGGAAGCGGAGGACGAAGACATCTTCACCACCATCCGTCGCGGCGACATCATCTTCCATCACCCCTTCGACTCGTTTCAGCCGATTGTCGGACTGTTGCAGCGGGCGGCGAAGGACCCCAACGTTCTGGCTATCAAGATCACGCTCTACCGCGTGGGCCGCAACGCGCCCGTGGTTGATGCCCTCCTGGAAGCAGTTGAGAACGGCAAGCAGGTTGCCGTGCTCCTGGAGCTGAAGGCGCGCTTCGACGAGGAGAGCAACATCGAATGGGCGCGCAAGCTGGAAGAATACGGCGTTCACGTCGTATATGGCCTGATGGGACTCAAGGTTCACAGCAAGGCGCTGTTGATTGTTCGCAAGGAAGGCGACGTGATTCGCCGCTATGCGCATCTCTCCACCGGCAACTACAACAGCGTCACCAGCCAGCTCTATACCGATCTCGCCATGCTGACCTGCGATCCCGCCATTGGCGCCGATTGCACCGACCTGTTCAACTTCCTGACCGGTTATTCGGCCAAAAGCGCGTACCGCAAGCTGCTGGTGGCGCCGGTCACTCTGCGCGATCGCTTCGAAAAGCTGATCGAACGCGAGATTGAACACCAGAAGAATGGTCGCGGCGGCCACCTCATCCTAAAAATGAACGCCCTGGTGGACAAGCGAATGATCCAATTGCTCTATCAGGCGTCGCAGGCTGGGGTAAAGGTTGACTTGTTCGTGCGCGGCATCTGCTGCTTACGGCCTGGCCTGCCGGGTGTCAGCGAACACATTCAAGTAACCAGCATTGTCGGCCGCTTTCTGGAGCATAGCCGCATCTTCTACTTCCACAACGGCGGTGAGGAAGAAATCTATTTGGGCAGCGCTGACCTCATGCCACGCAATCTGAATCGCCGGGTCGAGGTGGACTTCCCAGTGGGGGACAAGAACCTGGTCCGCATGATTCGGGACGAGATTCTGGGCACATACTTCAAAGATCAGGCCAAGGCCCGGCACATGACTTCCGACGGCAAATACTTGCGCGATCCCGATTGCCAGAAGAAAAACGCCTTCAACGCGCAAGAGGCGCTGATTGCGCGCGCCACCAAACGCCAGGAATAACCCTGCGATTGCACGGCTGAGCGAGCGCTCAACCCGTCAATTTGCCGGTAGCACCTGAATTTTTGCCATCATGCCTCCGTCTTCATGGTCCAGGATATGGCAGTGATAGACAAACGTACCGGCGATGTTCGGATCGCGAAAGTCCATGCGCAGAGTCACGCTCGGATAAGGGCCCTTGCCATCCCAATTAGGAACCTGGAACGTGTCCTGTAGTGCCGGGTTTTGAACTGGCACACCGTTGATGGCCATCACCAGGAAATGCAGCTGATGAATGTGGAAGGCATGAGTCTCACCAGAGTGGTTCTCGATAGTCCAGTCCTCCACTGCGCCAACTTTGGTCACGATGGCCGGCGGGTCATCCATTTCAAATACCTTGGGCCTCTGACCCAGTACCGTAATCAGGAATTGGATAGGCCCGTTAGTTCCCGGCGTCAGCTCTGAGAAATAAAGTTGGCGTTTTGCAGTCGGTTGCTGAAGGGTCAGCGCCGCAAAGCGCTGCGGTCCCGGCGTCGCAGCGTGACGGGTGACCGTTCGTCCGCCTACCTGCTTGCTGCTTGGCTCCAGTTTCGCGATCACTTGAGCATTATTGGGGTTTCCCGTCGGCCCCGTGTCATAGCCGGCAGTTTCGAAGGTGCCCGTCATGCCGGATGGCAGCCCCGGCGTGATGAGTTCGACTCTTCCCGCGGGCGGCACCGTGATGGTGGTGTAGTAGGTCGGCTGTTGCAGCGGCACGCCATCCAGAGCCAGCACTTCCAATTGCTGCACGTCAAAGCCGAACTTAACTTGCAAGGTGAGAAAACCCTGGTTGGAAGCGTTCAGGATGCGCCAGAACTCGCGCTTACCGGGCTGCATCTGGATTCGCGGCAGTGGCTGTCGCGGCGGATTCGATTGCTGGTAATTCAGCGTCAAGACGTACGGCTGCGGCAACCACAATCCGGGGTTCTGAAAGAGCTGCCGTACCACCAACACGCGTTCCGTCAGGCCATCCGTCAGCGGATTGTTGCCCTCGATGATGAGCGCCCCCGATGCCCCGCCGTTCAACTGAATGGTGCTGAATCCGTGCGGATGCGGGTGGTACCAATACAGGCCGGGATTATCGTTGGCCGGAATCTGCACACTGTAAGAGAACGCCGGGTCACCGGACTGGATAATCGTGTTGATCACCTCGTCCTGGTGGCAGACCGGGGGAACGTTCAATCCATGGAAATGCACGTTGGTGGAGGAAGGCAGGATCATAGTTCCGTGGCATGGATCATCGGACGGTTTGCCCGTTCCATGCATGTGCATCATGCCTGTGGCGCCACGCCTCCGGGTCGGCGGGTTCTTGTCGTAGGGTGCCTGGATATTATTGGTGAGGTCTAAATTGAGAGTGTCGCCGGGATTCAGGCGCAGGCTGGGCGACTCAATCTGCTGGCCCTGGTACATGTAGACATAGCAGTAGTGCATGTAGCCGTCATCGCCAACTGCGTTCTGCAGCGTGAGATCAACGTTCAGCACGCCATTCTGACTGAACAGGTCACCCGGGTTGACCACCACCGATCCTGGCTGTGGACGCGGCGGGCAGATCTGCATCTGCGCTGACATAAACAGCGCTGAACCGCAAAACAGTGCGAGCAAGCAAACGTGACGGACACGACGCATTTCTATTCCCATCTGAGCCCGAGGGCCAACGCCATTGAGCGGCAGCTTAGAACTGCCGCGGCGGATACGACCAGATTGACAGCAGGCCAAAGCTCTTCTGGTCCAGTACCGGCGAACTGGGAGATTCTTTCAAGCTACAGCCACTCCCATTCGAGGTGATCTCGACAATCCCAATCCACGACGCATTCGTAAAATATTCGGCGACGTAGAGCACGCCTCCATTACCGAAGTTATCCCTTGTCACCAGGCTTCCCGTATACGCCCAGTCGGCGAAGTAACCGCTGAGAGCAGGCGTGGTGCAGCCGGGAAATACCTGGCCGGTTGCCTTATTAAAGGAGGCCGCCGTCACACTGCCGCCCTGATTGTTGCTGACAAAGAGCAGCGTCTCATCCGGACTGAGCCGGACCGAACCGGAACTCGAAGTGGGGATCGGGCGCAGGTTCGTCGAACCCGCAGGATAGGCCACCGTCGGCTTCAGCTTGCCCGACGAAATGTCTGCCACCTCCACAACTGAGGAGACGGCCGTGTCGCCGAAGATGGCGAAGTGCCCGTCGCTGGTGATGTCAACGCCCGTTGGTAGATTGTTGTACGCATAGCCGGTGGAATTCTGCTTATCGCCGTTGGAAACCGGAGCGCCCTTGGCGATGTTGAACGACTCGATGGAACCGTCGCCGTACGCCACCACCAGCAGGCTGCGGTTCAGCGCCATGCCGGTGATCGTTCCGCCGTTTAGTCCCACTGCCGCAACGTCGCTCACAAAGCCGAGCCCGCATCCGGCCTGCACCGTGAACGTCGCGATTGTGTTCGAGTCAGGAAAGCCGGCATAGAGATAACTGTCATTCATCGCTAGAGCAATTCCGTTGGAGCTGCCGGAATCGTTCGCCGAGCCCATAAAGCTGCCCGTCACCTGCTGTGTCTGCATGTCGATGGCAGTGATGTCGTTCGTGGCGGCATCCGACATGTAAAGACAAGTCGATGAGCCGTCCGCCGGCGAGATGATTCGGGAAGCTCCGAAATAGCCGCCCTGAATTCCATAGCCCGGACTGTAGATTGAGTTCTGTTCAGTGAGGTCAGGATTTTGCGGTGTACCGCCAGGCACGAACAGCGAAACGCTGTTAGGGAACGGAAACGCCGTGTCGTCGTTGCTGATGATATAGGTGGCGGTGCTAGCCTTCGCCGGCAAATTGTTCTGCGGACGCTCGCCCGCCAGGCAACACAGCGCACAGCCCGACATTAATGCGGCTCCCATCACGCATCTGTAGCGCAATTTCATCGATTCACTCGGCTAAATGTGCAGGGTACAAGATCTCGGCAATCATTCATGTTTCGAGGGCTGCTCGTGCCCGGTCTGGTAGGCCAAAACAGTGGTGACATTGTACTTCATCACCCGATGGCCTGCTCCTCAGCCCCCTTTCGCCCTGCTAACATCAAGAAGTGAGCAATCCTGCTGCTGTCCGCGTCCGCTTCGCTCCCTCGCCCACTGGACATCTGCACGTCGGCAACGCCCGCACGGCGCTGTTCAACTGGCTTTTCGCGCGGCAGAAGGGCGGCGTCATGGTGTTGCGCATCGAAGACACCGATGTCGAGCGCAGCGAAGAGCGCTTCGAAGGCCAGCTTCTGGAAGATCTGAAGTGGCTCGGCCTCGACTGGGATGAAGGTCCCGATGTCGGCGGACCGCATGGCCCCTACCGGCAGAGCGATCGCCTCGGTTTCTATCGCGAGCAGGCTGAGCGCCTGCTGGCTGAAGGTAAAGCCTACCTCTGCTTCTGTTCGCAAGAGGAGTTGGAGCGCGAGCGAGAGCACGCGCTCGCGCATCAGCAGCCGCCCATCTATTCCGGTAAGTGCCGGGCGCTCGATCCGGCGGAGAGCCAGCGCCGGCACGCCAACGGCGAGGCTGCCGCCATCCGCTTGCGCATTCCTGAGCATCCCATTCGCTTCCACGACATTGTGCGCGGCGACGTTGAGTTCTCGCACGAGGAGGTCAGCGATCCCATCATCGTGCGTTCCAGCGGGATGCCGGTTTACAACTACGTTGTCGTTGTAGATGACGCGCTGATGGACATCACGCATGTCATCCGTGGCGACGATCATCTCTCCAACACGCCCAAGCAGGTGGCGCTTTACGAGGCGCTGGGCTGGCCGGTGCCGGAGTTCGCGCACCTGTCCACCATTCTCGGTAAGGACCGCGAGCGGCTATCGAAGCGGCACGGGGCCACGTCCATCGCCAACTTCCGCGAGATGGGCGTGCTGCCGGAAGCGCTGATGAACTATCTCGCGCTGCTGGGCTGGGCGCCCAGCGGCGGCACGCGCGAGATATTCTCGCCGGAGGAGCTGAAGAAGGAGTTCTCCCTGAAGCGGGTCACTCCGTCGCCGGCTGTCTTCGACATGGAGAAGCTTTACTGGCTCAACCGGCACTACATCAAGCAAAGTCCGCCGGATCGCATTGAGCGTCTGGCAGAGCAGTACTTCGTGAGCGCTGGGTTGCTGCCGGAGAATCCAGACGAGCGCACGCGGGCATGGTTCGCCAAGGTTGTCGCTCTGCTCGGTCCATCGGTGGACAAGCTTGACCAGCTTCCGGAGCGCGCACGGTTGATCTTCCACTACGACGCCGCGGCCGCGCTGGCTGCGCCGGACAATGCCGAAGTGCTCGGCGGACCAAAGACCAAAGACGTGCTAGCCACGTTTGCAGAGCTGGTGGAGAGCGATCCATCTCCGACGACGCCCGAGCGCTTTAAGGCGATCATGAACGAAGTCAAGGCAAAGACCGGAGCCAAGGGCAAAGACCTGTTTCATCCCGTGCGCATCGTGTTCACCGGCTCCCACTCCGGCCCTGAGTTCGACAAGCTGATTCCGATTCTGGGGGAAGGGTCGGAGTTGCAACTTCCACACCACGTGAGGAATGTTCGCGAGCGTCTGGCGGCATTTCGCGCCGCCGGCGGCGTGTAGATATCAGGACGCCCGGTAGTTGCTACACTGGGGGAGCCATGGCCGGACCGTTGATCGCGATCGTCGGAGACATCAACCCCAACCGCACATTCAGTACGCCATTGAAGGATCCCGCAAAAGCGAAACAGGCTGCGGAGCAACTCGGGACCGAACTCGCGCAACGGGGTGCGAGGCTGTTAGTTTACGGCGGTCCGTTTCTCGAGGCAGACGTGGTGCGGGGATTTGTTGCGGGAAAGCCTCCCCAGGACTATAGCATTCGGATGTGGTACACGAAGGACCAGGAGCCGCCACCATTTCTGGAGGAGACCGACCATCCAAAGCTGTTCCTGCGCCGGTCGGACAGGGGTCCTGACTGGGAGACAGCGTTCTACCGATCAATCGCCCGAGCGGACGGAGTAATCCTGATGGGTGGTGAGAATGCGACGAAGATCTCAGGCCTAGTGGCAATCGGGGCGCGCATCCCCATACTCGCGATGGCTGGGTTCGGCGGTGCGGCTGCCAAAGTGTGGGAAACCCTGTCCCCGAGTGAGGATTTGCCGAGCCGGGATGAAATTGACCTGATGGCGGGGCGATGGGACGACAACTCGGCGGCGGCCTGTGTCGCTGCGTTACTTGCGCAATACAAACGCCGACAATTAGCTGCTGGGACACCTCGGCCCATCCTGTCGATTCTCGCGGGCCTTCTGTTTCTGGCGGCATTGGCAATTGTTCCGTGGGTGTGGGGTGGGAACCACCGCGATGTGTGGATGCTTTTCACAGCGCCACTTCTGGCCGGCGGGGCTGGCGCGGCGATTCGACCGGTCGTCGACCGTCTGCGCGGTGCCCAGGGAATCAGCCAGGCAGTGTTGGCGACAGTAGTCCTCGGGCTGGTCGCAGGCGGTATCGCGGGAGTTCTGTTTGTCACTGCTCAACTCACTGCGGACCCGAAACTCACCTCTGACGTTGACTACGCGCGACGTTCTATCCCTTTCGCGGTCGGAGTCGGCTTCATCGCCGGTTTGACCGCCGACGCAATATTTGGAAAATTGCTTGGACTCGATGTGATTCGAACTTCGGGGATTGACGCGGGATCCCATCGGACCTAGCGATCGCCTGCCCGCCTGTTTTTCCTTGTACGATTTGAATGGGCTGGGTCGGGATGACAGCGCAGGGGCCAGGTCACAGTCGAAATTACGGGCCGGGTTCCACCCTTCTCGCCTGCTTTCGGCGAGAGTGTGGCTATCAAATCCAGCACCTGCAGACAAGCGTCGAAATGGTACATGTACTTTCGTAACTTGACTCGGACGTAAAAGGCGTTACACTGACGATGCGAGGCCTAGTGTCTCTCCTGCCTCGACGAGGGCAGGAACGGTCCACAAAGCTGTCTGCAAGGACAGTCGCAGGAGCCGTTGATCTTTGAAAATCAGTTGCCAGTGGTGGCAGGATGGATTGCCGGAGTTGGGTTGACGATTGCATAACTATTTATTTATCAAGAAGTTGCGTATAACATCCTTCGAATCAAGAAGTTGCGTGTATCTGCGCAAACTCTTGACTTCATTAGACTTATACGTAACCTCTTGATATTATGGAGCTTGCGGGCGACAAAATGCCCGTAAGTTATTGAAAGTTGGTCGAAATTCCCCGTTTATAAGAAAGGACGGGAGGGGGTATGACGTCACGCCAAGGCTTTTCTTATCGCCGCCCGCGCCAGGATGCGGGTCGAATCCAGGGTCGGCAGTGGCGAGACGCGGTCGTCAATCAGCAACGGTATCTCGGTGCAACCGAGCACGACGGCGTCGCAGCCCTCGTGACTCAGCCTTCCGATTACTTGCTGGAAGTAGGTGCGGGACTCATCGCTGAAAATGCCATTCACCAGCTCGTCCATGATGATGGCGTCGATGCGAGCCCGTTCCTCGGCATTGGGCATGAGATGTTCAATACCAGCTGCCGACAACTTCTCCGGATAGACCGGACCTTCCATGGTGTATTTCGTGCCTGTAATTGCGAGCTTGCGGAAGCCGCGCTGCCTGGCTTCGGCGGCTATTTCTTCCACAATGTGTAACCAGGGCAAAGGAGAACGAGGCGCAACAAGGTCGAATGCCCGATGAATCGTGTTGTCAGGACAGATAAGAAATTCCGCTCCTGCCTTGGCCAGCTTGTTGGCCGAGGACAACATGAGGTTGGAGACGCCCTGCCAGTCGTCGCGATAAACGAAGTCCATATACTCGGCAAGGCAGTGCGTGTGCATAGTGACTTCTGGATGCAAGTAAGGACGACCCATCGCGGCCGGCGCTTCTATGCAGATGGTGCGATAGCACAGCGCAGCGCCTTCAGCGCTGCAAGCCACGATGCCGATGTGTTTAGCCATGTTGAACCCCGTCAGATTTTTTTCAACATCTCGCGCTTCTTCTCCTCCGGCAGGAACGATGCCCGGAAGGAGTTCTTCGCCAGCTCGCGAAGTTCAGCTTCCGTAAAACCAAATACCTGCTGCGCGATTCGATACTCGTTGGTCAGAGTGGTGTGGAACATATCAGGATCGTCAGTGTTCAACGTCACTAGCACGCCCGCGTCAGACAATTTTCGGATAGGATGCTCCTCAACCGCAGCACAACATCCCGTAAGAATGTTGCTGGTGATGCACACCTCAACCGGAATCTGCTTCTCAGCCAGATGGCGAACCAGTTCCGGATCTTCGATCGCACGTAAGCCATGGCCGATGCGGTCGGCCTTCAGTTCGCGCAGCGCGCCCCAAACGGATTCCGGGCCAAGCGTTTCTCCGGCATGCACGGTCAGGCGCAACCCGTGACTCTTAGCGTACTCATAGACGTCGTGAAATTGTTCCGGTCCGGCGCGGCGCTCGTCGCCCCCGAGCCCAATCCCGATGACATTTCTGTCTTGGAAGCGAATGGCCTCCTCGACCACGCGTTGCGCGTCCTCCACTCCGAAGTGGCGCACCGCGTCGAAGATCCAGTACAGCGAGATTCCAAAGTCGTGCTCGCCGCGTTGTCGCCCCCGCTCCGCGCCTTCAAAGAGCGGCGCGAATTCCTGTCCCCGCCATTGCACCACTCCGGCAGAGATGTATACCTCGGCGTGCAGGACGTTCTGCGCGTGCAGCTTTTGCGTCATGCGATAGGTAACGAGCTCGTAGTCCTCGGCGGTGCGCATCCGCTCCGTGACCGCCTTGAAGGCCCACAAAAACCCGGTGAAATGCTTGTACCGATAGAGCTCGCGCGCTTCTTCTTCGGTAAAGACGCGCCCGCTGTCTTCGATGTTGCGATAACGGTTGTTGGTGGTCGGGAGCGGAGTAGGATGTCGCCGGCTCAGCTCCGCCAGCGTCTCGGGATCGACGGTTCCCTCAAGATGCAGGTGCAGCTCCGCCTTGGGCAGCGAAAGAATAAAGGCGCTGGAAGCGTCCGCACTTCCTGCAAGACCGTTCGCGAGTTCGGCAGCCATTACCGTTGCGAAGCCCGCAGCCCGTTGCCTGGGCTGAACTCGCTGCGATGGCGGCTGTAGAGCAGGTACACGGTCAGTCCGATGATGAGCCACGCGAAGAACCGCAGCCACGTCAAGATGGGCAAGCCGGCCATAAGCAGCATGCAAAAAATTACGCTGAGCACCGGCGCCGCGATTCCGCCCGGCGCTCTGAAGCCTCGGCGGCGCTCCGGCTGTTTGTAGCGCAGGATGATGACGCCTATCGAGACCAGCACGAACGCAAATAGCGTGCCGATGTTCGATAAGTCGGCGAGGGTTCCGATGTCAAGGATGCCGCCGGGAATGCCGACGAGAAATCCGGCAATCCAGGTTGCCGTCGAAGGTGTGCGAAAACGCGGGTGCACGCGGCTGAAGAGTTTGGGCAGCAGACCGTCGCGCGACATCGAGAACCACACGCGTGCCTGACCGAGCTGAAACACGAGCAAGGACGAGATCATGCCCATCATGGCGCCAAACAGCACAGCCAGCCGCGTCCAGTGAAGGGTCTGCGAGTGCGTGAGCAGCGTCAGCTTCTTCATGCTGTTGACGACCGGCGCGGCATCGTCAATCAGCGAGTTCCACGGTACGATCCCCGTCAACACCACGGCCACCGAGATGTACAGCACCGTACAAACGATCAGTGTGGCGATGATGCCGATGGGCAGGTCACGCTGCGGGTTCTTTGCCTCTTCCGCAGCGGTGGAGACAGAATCGAACCCGATGTAAGTGAAGAAGATGATGGAACCGCCGGTCAGCACACCCGACCAGCCTTCCGGCGCATACGGATGGTAATTCGACGGATGGATGTATTTCATCCCTACAAACACGAAGGCGAGGATGGCCGAGATCTTGAGGATGACCATCACGTTGTTGGTCTCGGCCGATTCGCGAATGCCGCGCACCAGCACCACCGTCAGCAGCAGGACGATGAGGAACGCGGGAAAGTTGAAGCCGAAGTGCCAGCCCGGCGTGTAGAGCACATTGCCGCTTACGCCGGTGAGCCCGCCCGGCAGGTACGCTGGCGTGATCCAACGCAGGCTGGGATGCCAGCCGAACCAGTCGAACATGTCCACCATGTGCGCCGCAAAGCCCACGCTCACCGCCATGTTACTGACCGCGTATTCCAGGATCAGGTCCCAGCCGATAATCCACGCGATCAGTTCTCCCATAGTTGCGTAGGTGTAGGTGTAAGCGCTGCCGGCAATCGGGATCATAGATGCCAGTTCCGCATAGCACAGCGCGGTAAAGCCGCACACGATGGCGACCAACACCAACGAGACTGCCAGCGCCGGACCGGCACCGGGGCGGCCCAGCGTAGCCGCGTGATGCACGATATAGTCGGCCAGAGGAGCGTTGAGGATCGAGGAGGTGTCGAACTTCTGTCCCGCGATGGCAGTCCCAATGACGGTAAAGATGCCCGAGCCGATGACCGCACCGATGCCCAGCGCCGTCAGCGACCATGGGCCGAGGGTCTTTTTCAGCCGATGTTCCGGCTCCTCCGACTCGGAGATCAGCTTGTCAATGGATTTGCACGCGAAAAGTTGGTTCGCCAGCTTGACGCTCCTGGGAGTTCTGGAATGGATGCCTCAGGATTGAAACAGAAACCCGAGGCGCAGAGCAAGTGCTTGCACTGGACATCTGTCTCGGGAAGGTTGTCCGCAACTCAGGGCTTGAACTGTTAGTTCAGTCGGCGTGAGCAGCGGCCGCCTGTTGCCGCGCCTGGATCTCGATGTAAACGTTGATCAGCGAGACTGCGGCGGGCGTGACGCCGGGAATGCGGCTGGCCTGTCCCAGAGTAAGAGGACGCACGCGCGTCATCTTCTCCCGCATTTCGCGTGAAAGACCGCTGACCTTGGTGTAATCGAACCAGTCGGGAATGACGCGCTGCTCCGCCTTCTTCAGCCGCTCGATGGCCTTGGTCTGCTGATCAAGGTAACCGGCGTACTTGATTTCCGTTTCGACGGACTTAAACTCGTTGCGAATAGCAGTTGTCAGTTGCGAGTTGCCACTTGCTAGTTCTTGGCCTTGATCTTCAGGAAAGGTATCACTGACAACTGACGACTGGCTACTGACAACTCTTGCCAGCACCGGCGCCAGCTCTTCGATTCGCACCTCGGGCCGTTTCAAGAGTTGGGCAAGCGTCAAACCCGCTGCACCGCCGCCGAGCTTTTCCAACAGCTCCGGCATTACGCCATTCACTCGCGTGCGCTCCAGCAACTCGCGCATGGCTTTCAGTCGCTTCTGCTTGGCCAGAAAATCGGACCATGCCGCATCGTTAATCAGTCCGACGCGCCGCCCGTGCGGCGTGAGCCGGTGATCGGCATTGTCAATGCGGAGGTGCAGGCGAAACTCCGCCCGCGAGGTGAACATGCGGTAAGGCTCATTGGTCCCTTTGCTGATGAGATCGTCGATGAGGATTGCGGTATAGGCCTCCGTGCGATCGAGGATGAGCGGTGGCTCGCCCTTTATCTTCAGTGCGGCGTTGATGCCCGTCATAATGCCCTGGCACGCCGCTTCTTCATAACCGCTGGTACCGTTGATCTGCCCAGCGAGATAGAGGCCCGCGATCTTCTTGGTCTCCAGGGTGCGCCGCAGCTCGGTGGGGTCGATCGAGTCGTATTCGATGGCGTACCCCGGCCGCAGCATCTCGGCGGTTTCCAAGCCGGGTATTGACTTGATGATCGCGAGCTGCACGTCAATCGGCAGCGAGGTGCTCATGCCGTTGACGTAGATTTCATAAGTGTGCAGGCCCTCCGGTTCAAGGAAGAGCTGGTGCATTTCTTTGTCCGGGAACTTAACGATCTTGTCCTCGATGGACGGGCAATAGCGCGGTCCAATGGACTGGATTCGCCCACTGTACATCGGCGAACGGTGCACGTTCTCGCGGATAATGCGGTGCGTCTCCGGGGTGGTGAATGCGATGTGGCACGGCACCTGCTTGTCATGATGCGCCACGCGCTTGGTCCGGAAGCTGAACGGCGTGGGGTCGTCGTCGCCTGGCTGCACGGCGAACTTCGACCAGTCAATGGTCCGGCCGTCGAGGCGCGGCGGAGTGCCTGTCTTCAACCGACATCCACGCAGGCCAAGCCCCTTCAGTGATTCGCCAAGCAGCACGGTCGGCGGCTCGCCGCTGCGTCCCGCGGGGTACTGCTGCTCGCCACAGTGGATCAGGCCGTTGAGAAACGTTCCGGTGGTGATGATGACGGCCTTCGCCGCGACCGTGCGGCCATCGCGCAGTTTGATGCCACGGACGACAGAGGTTGTCAGTTGTCGGTCGTCGGTTGTGGGAGGCTCCGAATCGCCATTGCCTGACACAACCCCTCGGGCAATGACATCTGGTTCGACGATCAGCTCTGCAACCTCTGCCTGCTTGATCATCAAGTTCGGCACAGACTCCAGCATCTCGCGCATTTTGAGCCGATACTGTTGCTTGTCGCACTGCGCTCGGGGCGACCACACGGCTGGTCCACGCGAGGTATTCAGCAGACGGAACTGGATACCGACCGCATCCGTCACCTCGCCCATGATGCCGCCCAGCGCGTCCACCTCGCGGACGAGATGTCCCTTGGCGATGCCACCCACAGCAGGATTGCAGGACATCTGCGCAATGAGGTCGAGGTTGAGGGTGTATAGCGCGGTCTTCAGGCCCATGCGCGCGGAGGCCATCGCGGCCTCGCAACCGGCATGACCAGCCCCAACCACTACCACATCGTAAGTTTCTGTGAATTGCTGCAAAGGTCACCTGCCCCACAAGGGCTGCGATGCGTCTATTCTAGCGGAGTGCAGGGCGTTACGAGGAATGCTGCTCGTCCGTGACCGCTAACTGTGCGAACCGGCCAATATCCGGTACTTCCAGATCAGGATGCACATCTGCGAGCTTCGACGCGGCGGCTTCTTTTCCCTGCCTGCGATTGACCCACACGGTGTGAATTCCGAGGGAACGCGCAGGGGCGACATCGTGGTACAGGCTTTCCGCGACGTGCAGCAGGCGTTCGCGGGGAATCACACAGCGCCGCATGAGCGCCTCGAAATTATTGAGCGACGGCTTGTAGCTGTGGGTCTGTTGTGCCGTGACCACCGCGTCGAACTTCACCGCCAGCTTGAGTGCGGTGCACGCGAAGATATCATCGTCAATATTGGATAGCACAGCCAGTTTATAGCGCGAATGGAGCCGCTGTAGCCCGTCAACCGTATCCGCGAAGGGCTGCCAATTGCAAATGGATTCCGGCAGACCGGCAGCCTCGCCATCGCTTACCTCAAAGTGCAGCTCGCGCGCGAAATCACGGACTACGCTCGTCAGCACATCGCGATAGCTGCGATATTCGCCGGCCTGCTCACGCGGCTCAAACTCCGAATACAGCGCGAGAATCTTGGCGTCACTGATAGCGCAGTCTTTGACTTGGAGCAGCGGCCGCAAATACCCAAGCAGGCCGGTTTCCCAGTCAATCAGCGTGCCGTAGCAATCAAAGGAGAGCCACTCGAAGTGAGAGAAATCGAGCATCAGACGTCACTGGGTCTTGGGGCCGACAGGTGTGACCTTGTGAGACGCGAACTTGCGCTCCAGCGCCTCCAGCGGCGAAGCGGTCGTGGACTCTTCCACCTTCGCGACATCAGAATCATCGAGCAGGTCTCCGCCGGGCGCTGCGTGGGGAGTTCCTGTGGGGGGCGCGGCAACCGCGACGGGTTTTGGCCGCTCGACCACTCGCGACGCGGCCAGTCCCTTCTCCAGAAACTTGTTCGTGTTCAGCAGCGGGCGCCCCAGTGACGGGTTGTAGCTGGTCCATGGGCTGTCAAGCTCCGCTTCACGCTCGAATTGCGCCCGCATACTCTCCATCTTGGAGTCGAGGTCGTCCAGATAATGCAGCATGAGCGCTTCTGGAAACATCGGCAGCTTGGGCGACCCGAACTCGTATTGCCCGTGATGGCTGATGATCATGTGCTCGATGAGAATCTTCAGTTCATCGGGAAAGCCGGGAACCTGCGCGATCTTCTGGTGCAGCATCTCCAGTTCGATGATCATGTGCCCCAAAAGCTGGCCTTTGGTGGTGTAGGCAATCGAGCGCTGGTAAGCGAGCTCGTGTACCTTCCCGATATCGTGCAGGAAAGCGCCCGTCAGCACCAGATCGCGGTTCACCTGGGGATAGTTCCGAATGGCCAGATCGCATAGCGTGAACAGCGACACGACATGATCGAGAAGGCCGCCCACGAAGGCGTGATGCAGCGTTTTGGCCGCTGGTGCGTTCTTGTAGGCAATGGTGATAGTTTCGTCAGCCATGAACTCCTTGACCAGCGACTTCAGCCACGAGTTCTGGAAACTCTCCACAAACTCGCCCAACGTGCGCCAGAGCTGCTCGACGTCCTTCGTGGTTTTGGCAATGTAATCCGAATACTCAACCTCCTGCTCGTCCAGCCGGCGCACTTTGTGCATGGTGAGCTGCCAGCGGCCGTTGTACTTGTGGATAATGCCTTTGACCTTGACGAAGTCGTCCTGCTCGAAGGCATCGAGGGCATCGGCCACGTTGTCCCACATGTTGGCCTGTAGCTGGCCGCTTCGGTCAGCCAGGATCGCCGAGAGATAGACATCGCCATTCTTCTTCGACTTCACCTGCTTGGACGCGACAACGAAGAATGATGTGATGGTCTGGTTCTCTACCTGGGCGCAATCGCAAATGTAGAACTCTTTCATAAGGGGACCGAAGCGCGCCGCGATGACACAATGCAGCCGCGGGTTTCATGGTATCGCACTTGCGTGTGGATTGGCGTTAGAGAAAATACGGGCTATGGAGCCGTAAGCACCGTCTGATACGGATCCAGCACTAACCGCTTCACGTCGGCAGGCGCCGGCAGGCTGAAGCGAGTCTCGTCGCCTTCGGCAAATACTCGGCCGAGATAGACATTACGATCTCCGGACACTCCATATACTGGAACGCTCGTTACCAGGTCTGGCGGCGCCGAGTTCTGCCGGATCGTTCCGCTTACAGTAACTGTCCCAACGGTGCGCGAGAACTTCACCGCGCCGAGTTCGAGCCGCGGGAATGCAGTGCCATTCACCCAGCCATCGAAAAACCAGTCCAGCGATTTACGGTTTTCGAACCACAGCGAATGCGGCAGCACTTCCTCGACGGCCTGCTCGAAGTCGGCGTTGGTGATTTCTTTTCGTTGATACCGATCGACCAGGTTTCGCAACAGCGCGAGAAAGACTTTATCGTCGCCCGCTGGGTTTTCCGGGGTGCGGGAAGAGTCACGTAACATTTCGCGTAGCATGTGCATGAGCCACGTGCCGCGTCCATAGGCGATGATCTCGTACCCATTGGGGAACATCGAGGATGACAGGCGCGCGCCCAGGGTCACCGGTCCAGCCACGACCTGGCGGCGGCCGTCCTTTGATTCCTTGCCGAGAATTTGCCGATAGCCTTCCAGCAGAAACTGCGCGTCGGCTGGGCGGGTGCGTTCGAGCAACAGCAATGAGCAATAGTTGGCCAGCGCCTCCAGCAGCCACTGTTCGTGATAGCTGGCCCACGATACTTCGTCACCGTACCATTGGTGCGTCAGTTCGTGGGGCATCATCACTTCGCTGTAGATGATTCGGTCCACCGGCGTAAGCTTGATCGCCTCGAGCTGTTCGAGCGAAAGGTACGCATAGGTCGAAAGGAAGACGAGCCCCGGCCATCCCTGGCTGGTTGCATTGGGATTTTCTGTGAGAGCAAGACTGCTAAAGGGATACGGTCCGAGCATCTGCGACAAGTCTGTCAGAGTTTCTGCTGCGCGGTTCGCGAGCATCTCCCCCGTGCTTGCCGGATTTGGGAGCGGCGGAGGATCAGGAACCGGATCCAGCGTTCCAGGTGCGCGTGGCGATTGCAACTGACCGGCCCTCTCTCCCCCTGCAGGAGGCGCTCGCCGATACTCGGTCCCGCGTGCCGCGAAGGCGTCTACGGCAATGTCTCCAGCCTTGGCGCTGCTGCGCACATACTCGCCGAGATTGAACCCCGCGATAGGGATGGGCTTCTCGCTGACCCAATGTCCTACGAATTCGTTGCCCTCCCGCTCCAGCGAGACACGCTTGCCGGTGGCGATCAGAGACCATGGGCGCGGAAAGCGGAAGGTGAGGTCATAGTCCGCCATTGCGATGCCGCGATTGGGATACCAGATCCCGCGCGCCCCGACGTAGAGGAGACCGCCTCCGGCATCCTCGAGCACCGAACCGGCGTATCTGAAGCGCAATTGGAAATGCGCGCCGGACTGCAGCGGCGCAGGAAAGACGACGGCCACCGTGTCATTGCCTCTGCGCGACACTTCGCTGCCTTCCACGGCCAGGTTCTGGATGAACTCCAGCGGCTTGCCCTCATACTCCACCTGCCTCAGTTGCAGGTAGCGTGACAGCTCAAAGAGGACCATGCGCGTACCGCCCTGTTTCACCTGCACGTCGAGCGTCGCATCGGCTGCTAGCTCAAGAGGAGGATTCAGGCTGGCGTTAATCGTGTACTTGCTAATGGACATTACGTCCGGAGTCCACAGCGGACCGCTGGGCCCTCCGAAGCGCGTGTTCGAGAGCGGTGTCTTGCGCAGCGAACGCATGGGGAAGCTCATCCACAAGTCGTAATAGACTTCGCCAGTTTGCGGCGATGAAGGCTTTCCTACCATGATCTGCTCAGGACTGCGCGTGTCGAAATAAACATCGAAGACACCATAGTGCTCACCAGCCACCAGCACGTGCAGAAGGCGGTCAGCAACGGCCGGCGTTTCGCCGGTTATCGCTGTCGATGGTGCGTTAGTGAAAGTCATGCAAAGGCGCATGGCGTCGAACTGGGCCAGGGCGCGCGCCTTGGAGTCGTTGCGAGAAGCGAAATCGGCAGCGTCCTCTGCCGGGCGCAAGTATGGCTGTAGTTCTTTGGCTGTGTCGTCGTTGAAGCGCAGGTAGGCGGAGGAAAATTTCTCTTCCAGCACGCCGGCGCCGGTGAACAGCCCTAGAGAGGCACGCTCCATGCGGTCCGGCGGACGAACCAGCACTTCGCCCTCACCTACGAAGTAGGCGCCCGTCACCCTTCCATCCACTGCCTGTGTGAACGCGACGGTTCCGTCGTTCAGCCACACATGAACGTCCTCTCGCTCAATCACCGCTTCGCGAATCGCGAACACGCGTTGCGGATCGAGTCCCACGCTATACAGTTCGCGGTAGAGCGGCAGCACCGGTCCCGACGTGAGCGGGATAGACTGCGTTTGCGCAGTCGCACCCCACGAGCACAGCAGTAACAGCGCGCAAGTGAGTAGAGGTGAGGTGGTCTTGAACCGCAACGACATAGGCTTGCTTCAAGGATGCTACTGGAACAGGCTACTTGTCATCTGCATCTGGAGGCAGGTATAGTGCCGCAGCGGACAATCATGACGCGTCCAGATTGGGAAGCGTCATCCTTCTTCCGAGGTGCTTATGGCTCTCAGCTTCGCCAAAGACATTCGCCCGTTATTCCGTGATAGTCCCGACGTTGACACCATGAAAGAGTTCGGTATGGATCTCTCGTCGTATGACGACGTCAAAACTCACGCCGAAGGAATCCACGCGCGCCTGGAAGATGGCAGCATGCCCTGTGACGAAGCCTGGCCCAAAGCGCAGACCGCCAAGTTCAAGCAGTGGATGGACGAAGGCATGGCTCCGTAAGACGTGGTCGCTCCAGAGCGGGAAGGTTCAGGCCGAACTAACCATGGCAACTGTTCCGAGCGACGTCTCCACACAATCATTCGGCCCCGGCCTCTTCTTGTCCGCACACGGCCACGGGACGCGGTAAAATGACAAGAGATCGCCCTAATTTGCCTTCAAGTAAAGCTCGCAGTGCAGTGCGGCTGATCAGGTTCTTGATGAAGAGATTTCTTGTCCTTTTGCTCATGATGTTGCTTGGCACTTCCTGGCTTCTGGGCCAGGAAGACACAGTGGTTGAGGAAATCATCGTCCGCATCAACAATAGCATCATTACTCGTGCGGACCTGAGGCGAGCCCGTGACCAACTTCTGTCAGAGATGCACCAGCAGGAGCCGAACGCCACAGCTGCAGAGCAGAAGGACCGCGAGAAGGACCTATTGCGAGACCTCATCGATCAGCAACTGCTGCTGCAAAAAGGCGAGGAGCTCGGCATTACCGCCGATACCGAAGTTGTCAAACGGTTGGACGAGCTGCGCAAGCAGATGCACGCCGAATCCATGGAGGAACTAGAGAAAGCTGCGCAGGCGCAGGGTGTCTCATTCGAAGAGTTCAAACAGAACATGAAGAACGGGATCATCACGCAACGCGTGATCGGCCAGGAAGTAGGCGGGCACATCAGCGTGAGCCAGCAAGACATCCAGCAGTACTACAACGAGCACAAAGCAGAGATGGAGCGCCCGGAGCAAGTGCGCCTGAGCGAGATTCTGATTTCCACCCAGACTGCGCCGCCGGTCAAAACGGAGAAAGGAAAAGAAGTGCTACCCGCAGCAGCCGGCCCTGATGCAGTTGCCAAGGCCCAAGCCAAGGTCGAACAGGTTTACGCCTTGCTGCAGAAGGGCGGCAAGTTCGACGACCTTGCAAAACAGTATTCGGACGGCCCGACTTCGGCGGCGGGCGGCGATTTGGAATATTTCAAGCGGGGAACCCTCTCGAAGGAACTGGAGCAGCAGGTATTTGCGTTGAAGCCCGGCGAATATACGAAACCCATTCGTACTAACCAGGGCTTCGTAATCCTGGAAGTGACGGAGCACCAGGAGGCGGGAATTCCTCCTCTGAAGGAGGTCGAGCCCAGAATCCAGGAAATGGTTTACATGACGAAGATGCAGCCCGCCCTGCGCGAGTACCTCACCAAACTGCGCGAGAATGCCTACATTGACATCAAGTCCCCCTACATTGACACCGGCGCCAGCCCCAATGAAACCAAGCCTATTTACACGACCGCGGCCACGCAGGATGCGTCGAAACAGCCAAAGAAGAAAAAGAAGCTGGGGCTGTTCTAGCGGGTGGTTCTTCAGCCACAGAAAAGCAGTACAAAGCCCTTTGGTTTACCTCGGTGACGCCCGATTGCCTGTGACTATTGTCGTAGCTTCCACGCGATCTGCCGCAACATCCCCAGGAGCACCTCCGCGTCGGGAGCGCTGAGGTTGAGACGGCGAAGCAGTCGCCGCACTTTCTGCTCGGTTGCCGCGGCAGCTCTCGGTTTCACATAGTCGCTGGCACGCAGCGCGTCCAATAGACCAGCAGTGATGCGCTCCTCCTCTTTCGAGGTGGCGCGCTGGAGTTTATCCGGCGATCGAGCTGCCTTTCCCTCTCGTACCAGCTCATAGAGGCAAACTGCGACCGCCTGGCCGAGATTCATCGAGATGTGCTCTTCGCACGTGGGAATGCGCATCAGCCAGTGACAGTGGCTGATGTCCTGATTGGAAAGCCCGACCTTCTCCGAGCCGAACAGCAGCGCGACGCGGCCGGATGCTAGTTGTTTGCGGATAAGGCGCGCGCCGTGCTCCAGCCGGTGCACATGATGTTGCGGCTCACGGTGACGCACCGCCGTAGTCCCGACCACGAGCGTGCAGTCGGCGACCGCTTCCGCCATGCTTCTGTGCTCTTCCGCATTTGCCATCAGATGTGATGCACCCACCGCCGACCGTGCCTCACGAAATGCCACATCATAGGGATTTACCACCCGCAGGCGGGTGAAGCCGAAGTTACTCATGGCGCGAGCCGCGGCGCCAAGGTTGAGAGGGTTACGCGTCCGGACCAAAACGACGCGGAGATTGTCGAAAGCGTCTGACATCCTGGATCAGTCTACCTTCGCTCGGAATGTTCACGGCTCGAATCAGCGAACGTTGCTGGTTGCTGAGACTTTCATTTTGGATTAAACGACCGAAGGCAGGGTGAACCGCAGATCGCGCTAGGCCGTTTGCAACACCCGCGATAGGCAATCCTCGCAGAAGCCGCTGTCTTTAATGTCGATCCACTCCACCGCGTGCGATGGCGCCATGGCGCAGTGGTAGTCGTGGCAGTGAGTGAGGCGCCAGGTGTGGCCCAGTTCATGAACGGCTTCTATCAGCAGGCGATTAGCGAGCAGGTCAAGATCGGTCGGCAGGCCGTAGAATTCCTGTCGCAAGCGATGATAAGAAACGACAGCTCCGCTTCCGCCCAGTTGAGCCTCACCGAAAACGAAGGTCAGAATAGGGATATAAAGATCGAATTCGGTAACACCCAACAACCGCCAGGTGTTGCTGTTAATGTAGCGCTGCATGCTGGCAAGGATCTCCGAGGAATGAAACTGCTGCCGCTCCGCATGCAGGGCGAATGAGGGATCGAGCCCTGGCGAAAGGATCTCTGCGGGCACACGAAACTTATCGCGGAGCGCCTGGCATAACCATTCGAGCAGCCGGGTGTCCGCCACACCCACCGGCAGAAGTTGTAACTTCTTCATCGGTTCTCTACGGCAGCCAGTTCTTTGTCTTTCCGGACCCAGCCGTATTTCTTCAGTTTGTGGTGCAGGGTAACCCGGTCGATGCCCAGTACCTCAGCAGTGTGCGTTTGGTTGCCGCCGCACTCTTCCAACACTCGCAGAATGTGCGCATGTTCAATGTCTTCCAGGCTGCGGGCCTCACCCAGGCCGGCTCCATTCTTCGATTTCAGGGTAAAGTCTTGCTCCCGCAGCTCAGGTTCCTGTGATACGACCATGGCGCGCTCGACGGCGTTCTCCAGCTCGCGAACGTTACCTGGCCAGTTGTACTGCTGCAGGGCATTCATCGCGGCGGGCGACACGCGCGTTATCTTCTTGTTCATCTCACGGGAGAACTTACGCACGAAGTGATCGACCAGCAACGGGATGTCCTCCCGCCGTTCGCGGAGCGCCGGTATTTCAATGCGAAAAACATTCAGCCGGTAGAACAGGTCCGGCCGAAACTTGCCTTCCTCGATCAATTGCTCCAGGTTTTTGTTGGTGGCGGCGACGACACGAAAATCCACTTTGATGTTCTGATTTCCACCCACACGCGTGACTTCCCGCTCCTGAAGTACGCGCAGCAGATCGGTCTGCGTCTTCAGGCTGATGTCGCCGATCTCATCGAGAAACACTGTGCCGCCTTCAGCGATCTCAAACTTGCCCTTCTTGCGGTATTGCGCGCCGGTAAAGGCTCCCTTTTCATGGCCGAAGAGTTCGCTCTCCAGCAAGGTCTCAGTGAGCGCGCCACAATGGATGACCACTAGAGGATGAAAGCGCCGTGGACTGCCGGCATGAATGGCGCGCGCCACCAGCTCTTTTCCCGTACCGCTGTCACCGGTGACCAGCACTGTCGCATCGGTCGGCGCCACGGTTTCGATGGCGTCGAAGACGTGCTTCATAGCCGCACTTTGCCCGATAATGTCGGAGGGATGCGTGATCTCCGCCACGGTCTCCTTCAGGCGCGTATTCTCCTGCTGCGTGCGCCGGTGCGAAATGGCTTTCGCCACCAAGTGCGCGATCTCATCGGGATCGAGCGGCTTGTTGACGTAGTCGTATGCACCATTCTTGAGCGCAGCGACTGCTGTCTCTACCGACGCGTAGCCGGTCATCATGATAACGAGCATGTCGGGATAAATCTCGTGCAGGCGCCGCTGCAATTCGATGCCATCCGTGCCGCGCATCTTGATGTCCACCAGTGCAACATCGAAACTCTGCTCGGCCACACGTGTGAGCGCCTCGCTGGCACTTTCAGCGGTGGCGACTTCGTAGCCTTCCTCGGCGAACCATTTGGCCAGCGAGTCACGCACACTGAGTTCATCGTCCACGATCAGCAATTTGCCTTGTGTCATTTCCCTACCTCACTTCAGCCATGGCACGGTCCACCTCGTTGGCGACCGTAGGGCCCTGACTGTCAACCGGAAACAAAATCTTGAAAGTCGTTCCTTGTCCTACCACCGAGTTCACCTCGATGTGGCCTCCGTGCCGCTCCACGATGTTCTGGCTGATGGCCAGCCCGAGCCCGGAACCGCCCGACTCTTTGGTCGTGTAGAAAGGCTCGAAGATGTGCGGAAGGTGCTCGGCGGCGATTCCTATTCCGTCATCGCGGATGACGAGCTCAATTGAGGAATCCGCGGTTACGCGGGTGCTGATCCACAGGTTGCCCTCCTGTGGCATGGCGTCGATGGAGTTGATGACCATGGCCAGCACCACTTGCTCGATCTGCGCCGGATCGCAATGTGCCATGGGCAAATCGGCAGCCAGGGCCAGATTCAGTTGGATCCCTGCCATCTCCATTTTGTGGTCTACGAGACGAACGCAGCGATCAATCACCTGGTTGAGATCGCACCATGCCAGGTTCATGGGCGAAACGCGCGAAAAGCTCAGCAGGTTCTTTACCAGTTCGCCGCAGCGTTTGCTTTCGCTGGCAATCAGGTCGAGCGAACCCTGCATTTCCTCTTGGCGCGGTGCGCTCGAGCCGTGTTTTTGAATCCAGCGCTTGACCAGCTTTGAATAGGTAAGAATGCCGGAGAGCGGATTGTTGATTTCATGCGCCACCACCGCGGCCATCTTGCCGATGGTGGCCATCTTCTCCACATGCAGCATGCGTTGGTGCGTCTGCTTCAACTCGCGCGTCTTCTCGGCGACGCGATCTTCAAGGGTGCGGGCCCAGGCCGTAATTTCCGCTTGCGCGATTTGCAGCCGGTTACTCATCTCGTTAAAGGACTGCGCCAGCTCGCCAACCTCGTCTTGCGATTGGACTGGGATCTGATATCCAAGATCCCCGGTTGCGATGCGCTCAGTCCCCGTCTCCAGGTCGCGCAGTGGATTGTGGACGACAATCCATACGAATAGCCCGCTGAGGAAGACGACGGCAACGAGAGCGACCGCCGTTAAGGCAAGCATCTCGCGGCGCTCATGTGCCAGGCTCTCGTCAACTTTCGCGAGCGAAAGATTGGTATCAAGCACGCCCAGGATTTGTGTGCTCGCGGGATGCGCATGGCAAGCCGCATTGGAGCAGGCAGTCTGGTTTTCGATGGGAGTGATCACGCCTAGGATACGAGTGCGGTCGGCGCGATAAACCCGGAAGCGGTCGGAGCGGTTCAGCCGCGTCAGCGGCTGCGACTGAGCATGGCAGCCGTAGCAGGCTTCGGCACCCTTGTCCACCATGCTGCCGACCTCTGCCGGCGCCGTCGAGTAGCTGATCACGCCCTGCGGATTCAGAATGCGGACGCGGACCACCCCGGGCTGGTCCGCCATGTTCAGCATCATCTCGTACAGCCCCTTGCGGTCGTTGTTGAGCATGTAATGTGAGGCGCTTCGGCGTAACACTTCGCTCTGCTGCTCGGCACTGACCAGCGCTGCAGCCTCAAGATGCTTGCGATGGAGTCGAATGCTGAAATATCCCAGCAGGCCAAAGATGATCAGCATGACCAAAAAGATCGAGATCATCAGCTTGGCGCTGACACTGCGTCCCAGCCGCTGGATCCAATGCGGATGGATCACAAAGGCATCCTCAAGGGCGCGTGGGGGACCGTCCGACTTGTCAGTCTCCAGCATGGACAGGCACCGCGACTTCTGCGAAAGCCGGTTCGCGGAGTGCCGGGATATGGGCCTTCTCCTCGGGGAAGATAGGCAGGTACTTTGCCGCCAACCCGAAGATGGCAAAGCCGAGCGCGACGAACATCGCGGTGATGACAACTTCGGTCCACTTGGGAGCGTAACGGCCGCCGACGGCGTTTTCGACCCCGGTGATGGTGACGTTCAGGCGATTGGTTACGAAGCCGAGCAGCGTCAGCACGGCCGCCAGGTACAGGCCGTGGGCGCTTTCGCGAATCTTCGGAATAAGCAGAAGACCTAGCGGCGCCAGCACCGACAGCACGATCTCCAGCAGGAAGAAGCGCTGCTCATAGCCGGAAACGAATGCCAGCCCCAAGATGCCGCGGTGGTACAAATCCTCAAACTTAAGGATGCCGTAGAGGGCAAGCACCACCACCAGCACGCGTCCCAGATCGCGCAGGATGGGCAGTTCGAGCTCGCGGCCGAAGTATTTCGAGCTCATCGAAGACTCGAAGATGGTCATCGCCAATCCAACCGCAATGGCCGACAGGAAGAAGAAGACCGGGAGCAGCGGGCTCCACCAGAACGGGTG
>JBKQKT010000163.1:0-5451 GCA_052147365.1 Candidatus Korobacteraceae bacterium
ACCAGTACGTCGAGAAGGTGTACCAACTGGAGAAAGCCGGCGGTTTCGAGGGGGAAGGCACACCCGAGTCGCGGGAATTCATTCGCCAACGTCTGGCTGCCGGAGCGCAAATGTTGCGCGACATGTGGTACAGCGCCTGGATCCAGAGCGCGCAGGACCCGCCGCCCTATACGCCCGCGAAGCCGGCCTTCAGCCCTGCTCCGTCAAATCCGAAACTGCCAATGCACAATGCTCCGCAGTTGGAGCAGCCGACAGCTTCTCAACCTGGCATCTGAGAGACGTTCCGGCGATCGTTCCTTCGCCGGGACCACCAGAACACCGGGAGGCCGGCCGCGATGACGAGCATTCCGACGAGAGAGGTCTTGGGAGCTCCCACCACGCCATTGACCACGATAGCTGCGCAGGCGATTGCGAAAACAGCAGGCGCCAGCATCTTCAGCCGGAGGCGGGGGTCGGATTGCAGTTCTCGCCGTTTGACTACGAACAGCCCTGCCACCGCCGCGCCGGAACATAAAAGAATGGTAAAGCCGGTGTACATAAGAATCTGTTCGAAGCCTCCAGCCATCACCAGCACCACGCTCCACAGAGCTTGAAGAACAATCGCCAGAGCCGGCGTCCCGAACCGGGGACTGGTGCGGGCGAAGGCCGGGATGAACGCTCCATCGCGGGCCATGGCGAAGTAAACCCGGGGACCGGCGATGGTCATGGCGCTCACGGCGCCCAACATCGCGATGATGAGAACAGGAGTTATGAAGTTCCTACCCACGCCGAACAGAGCTTGCGCCGTTATGTCTCCCACGTTCACCGAGTTCTGCATTGCCGCCAGGGGAAGGGCGTATAGATACAGCGTGTTAAGGACGACGTAAAGTCCCACGATGATGCACGTCCCGATCATCAGCGCCTGGCCAATGGTGCGCCGTGTGTCGTACATCTCCTCTGCAATGTAGGACGCGGCATTCCAGCCGCTGTAGGTAAACATGATTGGAATTAAAGCCAGCAGCCAATTCACCGGCCGGAATGCGATGTTGGGCGAGCGGAAGTGCGCCCAGGAACCCGCCCCGACGGCAAAACCGAGCACACAAAAAACAACGATGATGGCCAGGATGAGCAGGGCAAGCGTATTCTGCGTCAGCTTGCCAGCCCCAAGATTGCAGGCATGAAGAGCCGCAAAAAGGACGATCACCCCGGCAGCCGCGAGTGAGCGGGGCGAGAACGTGAATTCCCCCACGTAGAAGTTGATGGCGAACAAGCTATGGTCCAAGGCCAGCGAAGGGAAGTACTGTCCCAGATAGATGATCAGGCCTACTGCGCTGGCCGCGACCGCTCCAGAGAATCCAGCAATCAACG
Source organism: Candidatus Korobacteraceae bacterium (assembly GCA_052147365.1). Lineage (GTDB taxonomy): Bacteria > Acidobacteriota > Terriglobia > Terriglobales > Acidobacteriaceae > Bog-257. The sequence continues at coordinate 1,348 of JBKQKT010000163.1, forward strand.
ACGTCCAGCCGGAAAGGAACCCGGCTGTGGGGCCGTAAGCCTTGGAGAGATAAATGTATTCTCCGCCGGCTAACGGCCACATCCTGCCCAGTTGCGCATAGGACATTGCTCCAGCCAGGGCGAGGCAACCACCGGCGAGCCACAGCACGAGTATGGCTCCTGGATGCGGCACCAGCTTGGCGACGATGGCAGGCGTAGTAAAGATGCCGACCCCGATCACATTGGACACGATCAGCGCCACTCCATCCCGCACCCGGAATGCAGGTTGAAGTTGATTGCGCGAGCCAACAGTTCCGTCACCGGCAGGACTCGCGCTGGCCAAAGGATCGGCAATATTGGATGAGACTTGCAGAGTATGCCCCTGTCTTTCCTACCCACTTCATGATTGCTGTCCGGGATTCCCTTTGGGGTCAAAGGCTGCGTCAACTCTATCCCAAGAGGCCGAAATAAGCATTGCGCGCTCTTAGCGTTTCGCAGGCGGAGCTGAAACGTGCACCTCATCGGTCGGTACTTTCCATGGTTGCGACTCGAACTGGCGGAACTGACCTTCCAGCTCCCATTGCAAACGCGCCTTTTCGCTGCCATCCAGAAACCTCTGGCAGCTCGCTGATAGTTTTTCGGCGCCCCGCTCGAGGCTGGCGCATTCCTTTACTACCGTGAACGTGTTTCCCTCGCGCCACAGGCTGGCGCCGGCGACGAAAGCATGTTCGAGGCTGGTGCGCGCCATATTCTTCAGTTCGACATAGGAGAGGTCCTGGTCCGCGGCGCCTTTGAGGTACTCGTGTGTCATGTCAGAGCGCGCCACGCCTTCGTCATCTGTCGCCAGCGCCACCGGCACCCCTGCGCGAATGTACTCTCGCAGTGGATGCTGCGGGCCGCGAACGCCGAGGATGACGTCATTGCTGGTCAGGCAAATCTCAACCATGACATTGCGTCCGGCCATCTCGCGCAGAAGCTCCGAGGGGCGTGTCTCGTTCATCACGTCAACCCCGTGACCGATGCGTTCCGCGTGTCCAATCTCTACCGACTCGCGCACGTGAAACTGCAGATCCTTTGGAGGCACAAGGCCTTCCACCAGCTCGCCGGCATGCAATGCGATGTGTACTCGGGGGTACTTCTTGTGCAGATAATCCAGCATGCGCATGTGCAGGGAAAAATCACTCATGGGGACGTACCAGTCTTCCGCCATGACCAGATTGATTCCGACGATGTGCGGAGCAGGAGCAACCACCGCGGGGTCCGCGCCGGCCAGCAGGAATCCCGCTAGGGCCTGGGCAAAAACCACCTCTTTGGATTTGCCCCGCGAGACCTGGGCGATAAACCGTTGCTGGATTTGGCAGCCGGGATCAGCCGCTGCCTGCCCACAGTTAAGAATCTTGTCACGTCCGCTCTCCGCCGCTTCCATTTCTTTTCTGGCGGTAATGAGAATCTGCGGTAGCCCGTTCGCAATTAGCTTCTCCTGCAGGCGAGTGAAATCGTCGTCCCAGCCCACCGACTTAGCGAGCACATCCAATTCCTTACCGGTTGGCGTCAGCATCAACTCCTGATAGACCTCGTGCTGCGAAGCTGCCCGCGAAGCAGTTTGCGCCAGCATCTTGTCAGTTGTGCCCCATGTAGCCTGGCTGAACTTGCCAAAGGTTTCGAAGAAATGGTCGTGTCCGGACTGGCCGGAGAGCTGCCAATTGCGCATGGATAGTGCGTCCACGATCCGGTTGTAAAGCCCCTGGTCGGACAGTGCATCGGCGGCGGGAACCACAGCTTCAGTGCATGGCGGGGTACTGAAGCTCAGGGTCTTAGGATCGACACAGTCTCCCTTGTCAGCCTCCCACTCGATGAAAGATTCTGCGTAAACGCCGCCGGTGAGATGATTGTGCAGGTCGCCGCCTTTGGGCATCTCGCGCAGAAACGGCAAGAGCCGGTTGGGGTCTTTCCGAATGTCGAGAAAGTATCGGGCGGTGCGGGCTTCATTGTCGGAAGCAGGTCTGGCGGCTGCCGCCGTCGCTGCCAGTCCAATTAATAGCGGAATTATAGCCAGGGCATTGGCGATCCGCGCGAAAGGACGCGAGCCAAGTTTCATCAACACCTCCGAGATGCGTTTACAGTTTTGACTCCCGCTGAGATAGTCTTAGTCAATCTACTCGAAAGCGCCGCCTGGCGGAAACGCCGAGATTAGAGCTTGAGGCCTAGGGCCTTGAACCTCGAAACTAAGCACCAGAGCTACACCACACCTAAGAACTTATGGACAAACTCAGAGTTCTGATTACCCGCGCGCAAATTGCGGAAAAAGTGGCCCAAATTGGGGAGCGCATTACCGCAGATTTCGCTGGAGAGTCCCTGGTGCTGATCGGAGTGCTCAAGGGAGCGACCATTTTCCTTGCCGATCTTGCCCGTCAAATCAAACTTGACGTCACCTTCGACTTCATCGCGGTTTCGAGCTACGGAGACGCCAAGCAGCAGAGTGGCGAAGTCAAGCTGATGAAAGACGTGGACCAGTCCGTGGAAGGCAGGAACATCATTTTAGTGGAAGACATCCTCGACACCGGTTTGACGCTCACTTATCTGAAGAGCATGCTGCAGGCGCATCAACCCAAGGCCCTGAAGATTGCCGCCCTGCTGGATAAAGTCTCGCGGCGAACCGAACCCATCCATGGGGACTATGTTGGCTTCGAAATTCCCGACGAGTTTGTCGTCGGCTACGGGCTTGACTTTGCCGAGCGATATCGGAACCTGCCGGACATTTGTGTTTTGGAGTCCGGCTCTGAGACGCGATAGAATCTCCTCTGCTCATGTCCGCAAACCCCTTGGTCATCTCCGGTGCGGCGGCCAGCCTCGTGAGCGATTGGCACAAGGTGGCCTTCCTGATTGACCACACGCTGCTTAAAGCCGAAACCACCCGCGAGCAAGTCGCTGCTTTGTGCGACGAGGCGCTACGCTTCGGTTTCTATTCCGTCATAGTGAATCCGACCCATGTCGCTCTCGCTGTTGCGCGAGTCAAAGGGGCATCGGTGAAAGTAGGCACGGTGGTTGGTTTCCCGCTCGGCGCCAATCTAACTGTGACCAAGCTTGCCGAAGCGGAAGCCGTCCTGCGCAACGGCGCGCATGAAATCGACGTGGTGCTTAACATCGCAGCGTTGAAAGCGCGCAACCGCGTTCTGGTGACAACGGAAATGCGCAGCCTGTCGCTGCTGGCGCATGAACGCGGGGCGCGCCTCAAAATGATTCTGGAAAACGCGCTGCTGAGCCAGGAAGAGAAAATCCTTGCCTGCGCTCTGGCTGTGGAAGCTCGCGTGGATTTCGTGAAGACCTCAACCGGCTTCGCCGCCTCCGGCGCAACCGTCGCCGATGTTGCCTTGATGCGCGGCGTGGTTGGCCTGAAGATCGGCGTGAAAGCGGCTGGTGGCATTCGCACCGCCGCTGAACTTATGGACATGGTGGATGCCGGGGCCAATCGCATTGGCACCAGCGCCAGCGTGCAGATCGTGCGAGAATTGGGCGCTCCCGGAGATTAATCGCAAGATGACCCACCGCACAGCGGTATCTCCGTGTTGGGCCTCTTCTTCTGTTTCTGTTGTCCCACCGTTGATGTGGGAGTCCCCATGGCGCGTCTGACCGGCGTGCTGGGTATCTTGCTGATCCTGCTGTTTGCTTTCCTTTTCTCGACAGACAGAAAAGCCATCCGGCCCCAAACCGTCATAGTCGGACTAGCGCTGCAAATATGTTTCGCCATCCTCGTGCTCCGCGTGAGTTACGGGGTGCGCGTGATGTCAATCCTCGGCGACGGCGCCAACAAGCTCCTCAGTTACTCGTACGTGGGATCGCAATTTGTCTTCGGCGATCTAGGCAGCAGGACTTCGAGGTACGGTGTGCTCTTCGCCTTTCAGATCCTGCCCATCATCATCTTCATCGCGGCATTCTTCGCCATCCTCTATCACTATGGCGTCATGCAGTTCATCATCAAGCAACTAGCCCGGGTGATGATGCATTTCATGGGCGCCAGCGGCGTCGAATCGCTGAGCGTGGCGGCCAGCATCTTCATGGGGCAGACCGAAGCGCCGCTGACCATTCGTCCCTTCCTGCCCAAGGTTACCCGCTCGGAGCTGATGA
>JBKQKT010000164.1:0-3683 GCA_052147365.1 Candidatus Korobacteraceae bacterium
CAATCGCCATTCCTCATGGCCCCGGCGTCCCTTATAACTCCGACAACAACTTTGCTCCGACAATCGGTAGTCGTTTCGCCTTCTGATCGTTTCCGTGGCCGGCTCAGTCGAGAGCTGCCCAGAGAAGCATCGGGAAAGGATTTCGAGATGGGGTCATGCGCGAATTCAAATCGGTCGGATAGAAAGAAGCCATCGAGGGCTTGCAGCGCTCTGTCAGTTGCCTTGTTGGCCGCGCTTGTTTGTGCGAGTCATGGTTCGGCGCAGACAAAGCTAACTATCTCCGCAGCAGCCAGTCTGAAGGATGCGCTTGCTGAGGAGGAAACTACTTACAACCAAAGCCATTCAAATGTCGATTTCGAGAATAACTTCGGCTCGTCGGGAACGCTGGCGACCCAAATCGACCAGGGTGCGCCCGTGGATATCTTCCTGTCGGCCGCCGCCAAACAGATGGACGAGTTAGAAGCGAAGGGGCTGGTCGTTGCCGGCACACGGCGCAATCTGCTCAAGAATGCGCTGGTATTGATCGTTCCACTCGATTCGCAACTGAAGGACTTCCAGGGCCTCGCGTCCTCCGGCATACAGGTAATCGCCCTTGGCGATCCAGGCAGCGTGCCCGCTGGTCAGTACGGACAGCAAACACTCACCGTCCTTCATCTATTCGACGCTCTCAAGGCAAAACTTGTCTTTGGCAAGGATGTGCGCCAGGTTCTGACCTACGTCGAAACGGGCAATGCGGACGCTGGGCTGGTCTACGCGACCGATGCGCGCGCGTCAGGCAAGGTTCGCGTCGTGGCCGCAGCTCCAGAGTCCACTCACGACCCCATCGTCTATCCGGCGGCGGTTGTCAAAGGGAGCCGGAACCCGGAGGCCGCGCGGATGTTCCTGGACTATCTCAGCAGCCCCCGTGCCGGGGCAATCTTTGAGAAATATGGATTTACAATAGCGGCACCGTGACCGCACCCATCGATCTCTCGCCGCTTTGGATCTCGCTTGCCACCACCTTCGCCGCGACCATTGCCACATTCTTTCTCGGACTGCTTGCGGCTTGGCGAATGTGCGGAATGCGCGGCAGTCTGCGCTCCTGGATCGATGGCGTTCTCACGCTTCCACTCGTGCTTCCGCCCACTGTAGTCGGCTTTTTTCTCTTGCTCCTTCTCGGTCGCCGCAGCTACATCGGCCATGCGCTCGAGCAGCTCGGCATTGTCGTTGTTTTTTCCTGGCCGGCCACGGTGATTGCGGCTACGGTTGTCGCTTTTCCACTCATGTATCGCACCACTCTTGGCGCTTTCGAACAGGTCAATCGAACATTGCTGGACGCCGCACGCACGCTGGGAGCATCGGAGCTCCGGGTTTTTCGCAGAGTCCTGATTCCGCAGGCCGCTCCTGGGGTGGTTGCGGGCACGGTATTGGCGTTCGCGCGAGCCCTGGGCGAGTTTGGCGCGACGCTGATGCTTGCGGGCAACATTCCCGGACGCACGCAGACAATGCCCATAGCAATCTTCTCCGCCGTCGAGAGTGGCGACATGCGAATCGCATTTGTATGGGTGAGCCTGATCGTCATCCTCTCGCTGGCAATCATTCGATTGCTCAATCTTCAGAGCAGGACGAGCAGGCCGGCGCGGAGCCGGTCCGCCGCAGCCGTGCCGATGGCATTCGTTGGACCATCTGGATCACCGGCGCAGCCAGCTTGCGCGGTCAAGGGCACGCCTTCGGCTGCGCTCGAAGTTCATATCGAAAAGTCGTTAGAGAAGTTCGACCTTCAGGTCCAATTTGTTGCCGGTAAGGGCGCGGTTGGCCTGCTCGGAGCATCGGGCGCAGGCAAAACCATGACACTGCGGATGATCGCAGCAATCGAGTCCCCCGATCGCGGCCGCATCCTTCTCGGCAATCGCACGCTCTTCGACAGCACGGCCGGAGTCAATCTCCCGGCAGCCCAGCGCAAGATCGGCGTCGTCTTTCAGGACTACGCGCTTTTTCCCCGAATGACCGTAGCGGAGAATCTTGGTTTCGGGCTGAATGCGCTGCCCGAGCGCGAGCGCCGGGCGCGCGTTCGCACGCAACTGGAACGGATGCATATCGCGGAGTTAGCCGATCGCTATCCCGGCGAGATATCGGGCGGGCAGCGACAGCGCGTGGCCATTGCACGGTGCATGGCAATTGAACCGGAGGCCATTCTCTTCGATGAACCTTTCGCGGCCCTTGATCCGCATCTGCGCCGGCAGACGGAAGAGCAGCTTCGCGAGACCCTCGCCAACTACAACGGCGCCGTAATCTTCGTAACCCACGATATGGAGGAAGCATTTCGCTTCTGCAGCGACCTGCTCGTGGTGGACGAAGGCAAAGTAATCGCCAGCGGGCCCAAACACCAGCTCTTCGAGGATCCTCGCACCGTTGCGGCAGCGCGCCTTACCGGTTGCAAAAACATCGTTCCAGCAATCCGAAGCGCAGACAGCATGATCGATGTGGAAGCCTGGCGATGCCGGCTGCAAGCCTCCCTTCCTGTTCCCGATAAGCTCACGCATGTCGGGGTGCGATCGCATCACATCGTCTTTGATCTGGCAGCTCAGGGCAAGAACACGTTTTTATGCTGGCTGGTGAGTGGCAGCGAGGCTCCGCATGAGATGACGCTTTACCTTCGATTGCACGCCGCGCCGCAAGCCAATGATCCGCCGCATCTTCAGGCTGATTTGCCAAAAACTGCCTGGCAGAAACTGAGCGTGCAGCCTCAGCCCTGGAGAATCAGCATCGACCCGGAACGGTTGTTGATGCTTGAGGGTTAATAACTTCAGCGAACCTCTACGCTGTTCGATTTCTATGATTTGGCCGCCGTTTTGCCGATTTCAGGGCGATGGATATGCGCGCACAACATTGACCCTTTATGAACATTCTGCCAAGATGTGCCTAACACGCAGGTGATTGGCATCACATTTACCGCAAAGTGTGGCATGTCGGGACCGAGTGTATCTTCCCTTTGACCTGCGGGGCATCCATTCGCGTGTGTTGCCGATTCGCGTTTGATCTTCCGCCGTAGTTGCCTTGCGCTGAGAGGAGGGAGATGTGTCAAATAAAGAAGATTCCGTTCTCCTTGAGCCGATGGCACGGTCAAGCAGCCGCGCGCAATCGGCGTTGATTGGCATTTACGAGATATCGAAGATCCTTACCCGCCCGGCGCGGATCGAGATCGCACTCTCCCACGTAATCAATCTTCTTTCCAGCTTCCTGGACATGAGCAACGGTCTAATCGCGCTGCTCGACGAAGAGGATCAGACCTCGATGGTGGTTGGCGCGGGCTGGAGCGAGGCCACTGCAAAGGAGCACTTTGAGCGACTGCCGGAGCAGGCTGTGGGACAGATCGTTGTCTCCGGAGCGCCGCTGGTCGTGCGCGATGTGGCAGAGAGTCCACTGTTCACTGACTGGAGTGAGTTGAAGTCGGGCAAGGCCGAAGCTCGCAGGTCGTTTGTAGGTGTTCCCATCAAGGGAGAAAATCGGACCGTCGGCACCATCATGATCGAGCGCATCGATGGCAACTCCTCCCCGCATACGCTTGACGAAGACGAGCGGTTTCTGACCATGGTGGCCAATCTTGTGGGTCAGGCCGTGACGCTGCAAACGCTGATTGCGCGCGACCGCGAGCGGTTGATGTCTGATCGCTACAGGTTGGAAAAAGAACTGGAGCAGAGGTC
>JBKQKT010000165.1:0-5328 GCA_052147365.1 Candidatus Korobacteraceae bacterium
TTCGGTTTCTCCCGAAGCGGCCACCATCTCGGGCGACGGCGTTTCGCCTGCCGCCAGCGCAGCCGCCAGCGGATCGCCTCCCGGAAACGCGGCTGCTACCTGCCGTACCGAAGATGGCCGTTTTGCCGGATCTTTTTGCAGACAGCGCAGGATCGCGCTTTCCACAGCCGGATCAATGTCCTTGACCACCGATGACGGTGTCCTAGGGGAAGACTCCAGATGCGCCCGTCGCCACTCGATTGCGCTGTTTGCCTGGTAAGGAAGGCGCCCGGTGAACAACTCATAAAATACAAGCCCGAGCGAGTAGATATCGCTGCGAGCGCTGGCCTCGCCCTTTGCAATCTGCTCCGGAGCCATGTAAGCCGGCGTACCTGCGGTTTCGCTGCGGCCGGTTGCGTCGTCGCTGCTCAGCGCCAGTCCGAAGTCCGTGATGCGCACCCGCCCTCGTCCATCCAGCATGATGTTGGCTGGCTTCAGATCACGATGCAGCAATCCGCAATCATGTGCGGCCGCCAGACCGGCGCAGATTTGGTGCGCGGTCTCCAGAGCCTTGTCCGGCGGCAAACGACCTATGCGGCGCAGCAACGACGACAGATCCTCGCCGTCGATGTACTCCATGGTGAGGAAGTGCTGGCCGTTCACCTCGCCGATGTCGTAAACCCGGCACACATTCGGGTGCGAAACCTGGCGGGCATTACGCACCTCGGCATGAAACCCGGCGAGCGCCACGGCATCGTTTTGGAGTGAGGCGGGAAGGAACTTGAGGGCTACAACATTGCCCAGCTTGAGATCCTCAGCGCGGTAGACTTCGCCCATGCCGCCGCGCCCCAACAGAGCGACGATCCGATACCGCTCGACGAGAACAGTGCCCGGCGAGAATCCTCCGCTTTGCGGTGGGTGCGATTTAACAAGTGCTGGAAACCCAGCAGCAGGGCCACTTGGCTCCAGCGTCGGCGTGTCGGGAATGGCAATAGCACGCCCACAGGAAGAACAAAAACTGGCGTTCTCCGAAACTACGGTCCCGCAGCCGGAGCAGGTGATCATGCGGACGGATTGTATCGCACCGCTGGGCGGTGAAGCTTCATGTGTAAATAGACCTGAGTGACAGCTGAGTGTTTACGCATCCGGGCGGTCACTAGGCAAGTCGTCAGTGATCCGGAAGCTATCCACTTTGACGGTTTGTTTGAATGCTAAGTCCAGAAGGAGCGCGAGGTGTTACAAAAAGTGAACTCAGCGCCCAAGCTGATTCAGAAAACACCTCGGAGGCTCCTCAGAGACTATGTACTTCATCGGACTCGATGTACACAAGAAGACGATCAGCTATTGCGTGAAGGACGCGGCTGGTCGTGTGTATCAGGAAGGCAAGATTGGATCGACCCGCCGGGAACTGGATGAGTGGATCCGAACGATGCCTCAGCCCCGGACCATCGCCATGGAAGCGACGATCTTTACTGGGTGGATTTACGATCACCTGCTTCCGCATGCCGAGAAGGTGAAGGTAGCGCATCCTTTGATGTTGCGCGCGATTGCTGCGGCCAAGAAGAAGAACGACAGAATCGATGCCGGCAAGATCGCCGATTGCTTGCGGTGCGATTTCCTGCCCGAGTGCCACATGGCAACGACCGAGATCCGCGACCGGCGCCGCACGCTTCGCTATCGCAGCCTTGTAGTCAAGCAGATGGTGCAGATAAAGAACCGCGTGTCCGGCCTGCTGATGGAGACCGGGGTCAGCTACAACAAGCAGCGACTGCACAAGGTGGGCTACTTCGCGGAGCTGATGACAGGCAACGAAGACGTGCACGAGAGCATACGCCCGCTGCTGAAGCTGAGCCGCGAGCTGATCAGCCGGTCGCAAAAACTCGACTACGCCCTGCTCAGTTCGCTGCAACGAGATCCACTGCTGAAGGAACGACTGCGGAGGTTAAGGACGGTGCCCGGCGTGGGTCCGATCACTGCGTTGACCTGGGCACCTGAGATCGGCGATTTCACCCGGTTCTCATCGATCAAGCAGGCTATCAGTTACTGTGGGCTCTGCGGAGATGAAAAGAGCTCAGCTGACAAGGTGATGCGAATGCCGATCTCTAAGCAGCGGAACAAGCATATCCAGCGCGTGCTGATCGAGGCAGCCAAACTGGCCCCGCGGGAGTCACCCGAGCTCGCCGTGATCCGGGCCAGAGAACTGGAACGAGGTAATCCGAACCGCGCTACGCTAGCCGTTGCCAGAAAAATGGTCAGCTACCTGCTGGCGGTCGAGCGCAGAAAGCAGGATTTCGTGCCTGCCGAAGAGTTCAGCCGAACCGCGGCTGCGTAAGAACCCTTTCCTGATAATGGAAAAGCAAAAACATCGGGAGACATGAACGCGCAGTCTGCCAGGTCCCGCCGTTTGCCGACTGGGCGAAGGGGCAATACTTCCGGAGGCTCATTACGAATTGTTTCGAGACTGGCAGAGAACACAAACTCAATCATCTGTGACGGCTCTCACGAGCCCGAGACAGCAAATGGATGTCCGGTCCTGCATCGGATGCGGGGACCATCCGCCGTGAGGCACTCGTGCGCAAACCTGAATCCTGATCAACCCAACGCACGCTCTCCCGAGCGCGCCCAGAGACCTTGCATTTTCTTCTTGACTTTGACTTACATGGATGTCGGCAACTCGTGGAAGTACCTGGTCGTCAGGAAACTCCCCGGATGGGCCCTTCTAGGGAGATGCCCTGACGATCAATGCGCCAAATACTCAGACAAATGGTTAGGTTTTCAGGTTTTCGCTATTTGTTCGCGTCATGAACTGTAGACGATTTTGTGCCATGAGCGAATAAGGCGCAAGACGCGGGGGCCCAGCCGCGCAACCCTGGTGAAGAATGAAAGAATGAAAGTAACCCGTTGGCATTTGCTACGATTTGACGTTTGCTACGATCTAAGGAATGCCAGAATTAGCTATCATCTGTCCTAAGCTTGGATCGATCGGGCCTGAAAGAAATCTGCAGGCTGTGAGATCGCTCCAACTTCGATACGAAGGCTGCGCATGTCGATGCATCGGTTGCTCCTCCTAGCCATTGCTGCCGCTTTTTCCGCCGTGGCTGCTGCCCAAGCAGAACTCTGCCCAGATGCTCTTCCATCGCGGCCCGCGGCCTGTAGCTACCTCATTCTGCAAGGTACATTCATTCCAGGTCCCTACACCGTGCAGGTCGCTGGCGACCGCGTCCTGGTGAATGGCCGGGATCTTCAGGCGGAGGTGAGCGGCGCCTCAGTAGTTGCAACGGATCAGGCAGCGCCGGCGCCAGTCTACATCCAGTTAGTCGACACCGACGACGGCTCCCTGCCTTCAGAGGAGGAGGTACGGGCGGAGAATTTGCAGCGCCTTGCTCGCCTGATCGAGGACTCGCTGGCGCGGGGCGAACTTGTTATCGTTCAGGATGAAGGGCACTGGTTCACCTCGCTTCCGACCGAAGGCACGGCGCTCTTGCAAAAGATCACTGAGATCGTGAACGATGTGTCCGACGAAGCCTCGCGTTATGAATTACTGCGACACATTGTGCCGGATGAGATGATGGCCAGGGCCATCGCAAGCAGGATGCAATGATTCCACGATTGCTGCTCCTCCTATTGTTCTTCGGCGCCCCAGGGGGCGTTGCTGTCGCGATGCCACCGCAGGCAGTGCTCAATCAGACCCCTGGCATCGGAAAAAACAATCATACGGCTTATGTTTTTGCGCCCTTCCAGTGGCAGTTCGGCTTCCCGCTGGACAAACTCTTCTTGCACGTGAGTGGCGACGCCAGCGCCGGACAGCGTTATTCCTACGATCAACTGGCGGAGTTAAAACAGCCGGACAAGGATCATCCGGCCCTGACTTGTACCGTGGCGAGTTTTGCCGCCCTCGTCAGCGGCCACAAGGATGACATGGGGATCCTCGTGATCTTCACCCATGGAACCGATGTCAGCTTCGCGGTCGAGCCCTTCGGCAAGGACAGCGAGGCCGGAGACCGGGCCAGGAAAAAATTGGCGGATTACATAAAGTCGGGAGAGTTTAAGGCCGAGGAACTGCGTGTAGCCTATGGCACCGGGGGATGGTATATCGCCGTCACGTCCGACTTCATCACCAACCGGCGGCAGTTGGGACAGGCGCTGGTAGTCCTGGCCGCCTGCGAAGGCAGTGAGATGGCTGCGTACTTCACCAAGGCAAGCGACCAGAATGACAGGCCGGCCCGCGTGGCACTCGGCCCCACAGGATGTCCCAACGCTTTGGCTACCTTCTCTAGCGTCGAGGTCATCTTTCTGTGCATGGATGGACAATGCAACGACTCGAATGCCATGGTGAACCAGCTCGAAGATGATAAGCGGGTCCGACTCCGCGTGCTGACGAACGCGGTCGCGTATGGGATGTACCCTAGATCGCCGAACTTCGTTATTAGTGGCCAAGGAAACACAACGCTGGCTCCGGCCCTAACGCAGGGCAATGATTCCGACTTCCCCTGTCCCGCCAAGGACGGCGACATCGCTAGCTTTGTATTCGACACAACCATGGACACATCCGCCGGACCGGGCTCCGGAGACGTGCAAGTCACCGGAATCAAAGTCGGAGATCCAAAGTGGAAGGAAGGCAGCAAGAACATTCTGGAAATACCTATTGCGGTGGATCCGAATGCGCTGGTCAAAACCTACTCCATTCGAATCAAGGGCACAAAACTCAAAAGTGCCCAGAACATCGCGACCCTGGATGGAAATACCTATCCCAATAGGCTCGCGCCCAACGGGACGGGCCTGAACGCTTTCGGCCCGGCGAACCCGCCCGGCACGCCCAAAGAGAATGACGATTACTTCGTGAAGTTCGAAAACTGCAAGCGTGTGCACTGATGGCCGGTGCATCGGCAGATGGACCTGCAGCCCTATCCAATAAGAAAAAGAGAGAGACCTGCTCTCCACAGAACACATGCAAGAGCCCGTTCTAGGGCGGCGGGCTATCAGCGGGTTCGCGCGCACAGTGGGCGAGAATGATTGCCTTTCGACACGGAGAGTTTGCTGGGGCGATATGGATGAGGCGTTCCGGCGCGAGATGACCGCTTCCCAACCCTTACCGCTTCAGCTTTCTCCGGAACGCGGCGAGTGCACCGCACAATCCCAAGGCAGCGAAACTCGAGGGCTCAACGGCCGCGATACCCACTCCCACCAGACCTGGGGCAAGCAGGCCAATGGTGGCCGGCTCGGGAAGACTCGGAGCGGAGACGCAATTGTCAGTACTGATGGTGTTGGTATCCAGGGTGACGGCGCCATTCAAGGCTATGACTCTGCCACAATTAAGGGTGGCGCCCGTGGTCAGCGTGTCGCTCGTCA
>JBKQKT010000166.1:0-3048 GCA_052147365.1 Candidatus Korobacteraceae bacterium
CGGATCGGCAGGCGCGAATGACTGACGTCCGTCGGGCAGCGCCCCATTGGGGAGCCCGTTGACGCTTAAATAGACCGGCAGATCGAGCGCATGCAGATACTGGTAGCCCGTGGTCAGAATCCATCCGCCGCCAAGCTGGCTTTCGACCTCGATACTCGCCTGCTCGGAGTAGGGATTGGGAAATTTGCGCTGGATATAGCCCAGCGGGAATTGCTGGAGGATCTGCGGCGACGGATAGGCACCGGTGGTTGCAAAGCTGTGGAATGCCTGTGAGGCGAGGAATGGGCCCGAGACACCCACAACTCCCGACGGACCGAGGCCAACAACTCCATTGGGAGTGTTGAAGTCGGGCACGAACGGATTGTTCATCGAGGTAAAGGCCGAAGCGCCTTGCCAACCGACCATCAGGTCGCTGTAATCCCACGGTCCAGTGAACAGACCGAACCCTGCGCGCACGACCTGCTTGCCGCCGTGTATGGAATACGCCAAGCCAACCCGCGGCTGGACGTTGGTGAAGTTCGTGGGATTCATTGGTCCTGTCACGCGCACGTCAGCCGCTGTCGGAAACAGGTCGAAGTCGTAGCGAAGACCCGCAGTGAGCGTAAGGTTTCGGGTCGCCTTCCACTCGTCCTGTGCGTAGAGATTCACCTGGCGATGCCAGAAATGCAGTTTGGTCGCGTTGACGAAGTCCGGCGCAGCCGAGCCTGCGTAGAGAGATCCAGCGAAAGGCAGGGGACGTGCCGGGATTTGCTGGCCGAAATACGAACTCGGCTCAAGAAAGAGGAACTGCACAGGTGTGCCGGGACCAAACGGCGGGCCCGCGAATTCACCGGCCCCGAAAAAACTCTGTGGGGTAAAGATAGCGCCGCCGGGGCTGAAGAAAGTGGTGTCGGCAGCGATCCAGATCGGCTCGAAGCCGCCGCCGACTTTTACAGAATGAGCACCATGCACCCAGGTGAGGTTCTGCTGAAACTCAAAGTGCGGTTCGCTGTAATAGGAAACGCTGCCGGTGAACCCGCCCGAGACGAGTGTGTCGGATACATCGAGTGTGGGCTCGTAGCCCGCGCCTTTCGGGGTCATGTGAAACACGCGATCGCCATAGGAGAGGACGCTTTCCGAGGTCCAACGTGGGCCAAAGATGTGCAGGAAGTTTCCGTAGACGGTCTGATCGCGCACCGGATTGTCGCGATACGTCGATGGTAGCCCTTGTCCGGGCGCAGCGGTGGGGATGTCACCCTTACGATCGTTGGTGAAGAGATAACTAACATTGAGAATGCTGCGATCGCTGAAATTGTGCGTTAGTTTTCCGATGGCCTTGTCGTAGTCATCGGTTTCGAGCGCTGAATTCAATTGCTCCGGCTGCAGGCCAAACTGCTGCTTGACTTGATTGATGCTGGGAGTACCGGGTCCCATGCAATTGGGCGTATCGATACAGCCGAGGATGAAGCTTGAGTAGATGGGGGATTCAGCGCGGCGCTGGCCTTCGTATCCCGTGAAGTAAAAGGTCTTCGAACGGCGGATTGGGCCGCCGACCTCAGCACCAAACTGGTTGGCACGGAGAGTGTGTAGTCCCGGCGCGGAGAGGGCGTTGTCGGCATCGAGCGCATCATTGCGGAAATACTCGTACACCGATCCGTGCAGATTGTTGGTTCCCGACTTGGTGATGGTGTTGACCACGGAACCAAGATTGCGGCCGTTGTCTGCAGTATAGGGTCCATCGACTACCCGGAATTCTTCAACCCAGTCAAGAGACGGACTGACATGCTGTACGCCCGAGAGGCTGACCGAATAGTCGGCGCCATCCAACCCGAATGAAGAGCTGTGCGTCTCGCGCAATCCGCCGAAGCTGAGTTGCAGAACAGTTTCCTGAAATGGCGACTGCGCCCCAGTGGCAGTGCTGCGGCCCACGTTGGCGGTGGGCGTCAGCAGAACAAAATCGATGAAGTCTCTCCCCGCAATGGGGAGATCGGCGATCTGGCTCGGCGGAATCACCTGGCTCGATTCGGTCTTATCGGGGTCGATGCCATCGCCTAGCGTGGTGGAGACGGTCACGCTTTGTTGCACCGAGGCGACGCTGAGCCGAACCGGCACGGAGGCAGTCTCACCGACGGTAAGCGTAAGCTGCCGGTCCCAGGCGCTGAAACCCTCTCTGGTTACGATGAGACGATAGTCGCCCGCTGTGAGCGACGTGAGCACCGCCAGACCCGCATGATCGGTCACCTGGCTGCGCGCGATCCCAAGATCTGCATTGCTGACTGAGACATTTGCCCCTTGCACAACACTGCCGGAGGGATCGGTGACGGTGACGTTCAGAGTGGCCAGTTGCTGCCCAGAAGCGGCGGCAACGCTCAGGAGGAAGCAGGAAACGGCAAACAGCAGACTTCTTTTCATGACTGGCTCTCGCAAAAATAGGTTTGCACTTCGTCTTTGGAATGGCTCGATCGTTCTTCTTGTCAACCTTCAAATCTCTGATCGAAAACATCAATTGCAGCAACTGCTCTAGAGCCCTGTACCGGAGGCATGAATGCCTGCCAATCGGTTTTTCGGCTCATAGCCGCTGAGCGCCAGGCGCTTGCCGTGCATGCGATGTACTTCGTCCGACACCGGATGAACGCCCGAGCTGGTGACCCAGCGGTTGTAGAAGTTGAAGAGCGCAACGACCATGATGGCGTAGTAGATTGCTTCATCGCTCCAACCGAATTGGCGCAACTCGGCGATGTCTTCCTCGTGCATCTCCGGCAAGTGGCGCGTCATCTTCGCGGCGAAGCGCATCAGTGCTTTTTCAGGCTCAGGAAGCGCCGAAGACTCGAGATTCTCGAGAACGTCGCGCACCAGCTTCTCGCTGCCCAGCATTTCCGCGGCTACCGCAGCGTGTGATCGCCAGCAAAACTCGCACCGGTTTGTCCACGAGGTGTAAGTAGCGATCAACTCGCGCAAGCCGTCGCTGAGGGGTGCGGGACTGCGCATCACTCCTTCAGTGAAGCTCGCCAAGTGCGACGTGACTTCCGGACGGAATGCGACGAGATGCCAGATTTGCCAGTGCTCACG
>JBKQKT010000167.1:0-10888 GCA_052147365.1 Candidatus Korobacteraceae bacterium
GGCGGGAACAGTGACTTGCTCGCTGCAGGCGCGCGCAATGACTTCCAGCTTTGCGTTGATTCCCATCTTCGTGACCGAGCACACGGGATGCAGCGCCACCGAGCGCGACCTCGTTTTGATCTCCAACTTCGGCAGCAACTCGTCGTGTACGAACTCGATGGCGTCAAAAAACGTCATGCGGTCGAAGTGCTCCTGGTTCTCTTCGGTCAGGTAGCCTCGAGCGGTCTTGAAGCCGTACGTGCACGGGCTGGTATCAATCACGATGGGCAGCTTCCCCTCCTCGGACCATCGCCAGCAACGCTCGACCGCAGCGTTAATTGCGATGGCGTGTGCGCGGCTAAGGCCCTTCGAGGAAAACGGAGTTCCGCAGCAGGTGCCCGCGACGTCTGCTGGGATGAAAACCGGAACGCCCGCGCGGCGGGCGACCTCGACCGTGACTTCCATGAGCGACGCATCTTCAGGCTCGCCTGGTATTCGGCCCATCACACGCGAGATACACGACGGGAGATAAACTGCCTGCGCTCCCGCGGGTTGCTTTTTTGGGACCCGACCAGCGGCGTACGGCGTGTCGGGCATCCACTCTCGCAGGTTGCCGCCTGCGAAGCGCTTCATCACACCCGTGAGCGCGCGCATGCCAGCGACCCCGATCACTCTTTCTGCTGCGTGTCCCAGTCGCAACGACAACCGCAACATGCGTTCAGTGAACGCAAAGTTGTTGGCGATACGCACCGCCCATTCCTGCGCACTGGCGGGGGTGCGAAGGTTGCGGAAGCGCTTCACCAGTTGGCCGGTATCGATGCTCACCGGACAAGCGGTCGCGCACAGTCCATCGGTGGCGCAGGTGTCCAGCGCCATGTAAGGGAATTCGCGGTCGAGCGACTGGTACAGACTTGAACCGTTGCCCCCTTCCTGCAATCTTGCCATCTCACGCCGCACCACGATGCGCTGTCGCGGTGTCAAGGTCAGGTCGCGGCTGG
Organism: Candidatus Korobacteraceae bacterium; assembly: GCA_052147365.1. Classification (GTDB taxonomy): domain Bacteria; phylum Acidobacteriota; class Terriglobia; order Terriglobales; family Acidobacteriaceae; genus Bog-257. The sequence goes on from JBKQKT010000167.1 coordinate 978, forward strand.
GGCACTTAGGCTCGCAATAGCCGCATTCGATGCACTTGTCAATCTCCGGCTCGACTGACGGCAATTGCTTGAGGTTCGCCAAATGAGCCTGGCGATCGGGATTGATGATGACGCCCGGATTCAGCAGATGGTGAGGATCGGCCAACTGCTTCAGCCGCTGCATGATTTCGTAGCCGTCGCTGCCCCATTCGGTCTCAACGAACGGCGCCATGTTGCGTCCGGTGCCATGCTCCGCTTTCAGCGCGCCGTCGTAGCGTTCGACGACCAACTCCACTACGTCGTCGATGAAGCGGGCGTATTGATCGATGACCTTCTGATTGTTGAAACTTTGCGTGATGACGAAGTGCAGATTGCCATCCTTGGCGTGGCCGAAGATGATGGCATCGTCGTACTGGTGCTTGCCGAACAGCCCTGTAAGCTCCTGAGCCGCATCGGCCAGATGTTCGACAGGAAACGCCACATCCTCGATGATGACCGTGGTGCCGCTCTTGCGCACCGAGCCAACGGACGGAAACATGCCGGAGCGGATCTTCCACAGCAGGGCTTGCTCGGCGGCAAGGTGGGTAAACTGCGCAGGCTCATACAGCTTAAGAACGCCGACAGCTTCCGCCGCGATTTTCTCCAGTTCCGTTCGTTCTCTCTCCTCCGCCGATTGAAACTCCGCCAACAGCCCGGCCGCTCCCTGCGGCAAAGTCCGAATAGAAGCAGGGATGCCGCTCTGGGTTTCCACCGAGCGCAACGAAGCACGATCCATAATCTCCAGTGCCTTGGCGCCCGCTTGCCGCAGTGGCACGATGGAATCCGCCGCTGCGTATAGGTCGGGAAACAGCAGCAACCCGGTATATTTCACCGGCAGATCAGGGACGGTGTCCAGCACGGCCTCGGCAATAAACGCCAGGGTGCCTTCCGAGCCGATAATCACGTGCTGGAATATGTCCACCGCCTTGTCGAAATCGAGGAAAGCGTTGAGCGAGTAGCCGGTGGTGTTCTTCATCCGATATTTGTTGCGCACCCGCTCGCTCAGCGCCGCGTTTCCTTCCATGCGCGCCTTCAGTTCCAGCACGCCGCGCGCCAGTTCCGGCTCGCGCGAGTGAAACTGTTCGTCAGCATCGGGTAGCGATGTGTCGATGACGGTTCCCGATGGCAACGTGAACTTCATGGAGTGCAAGGTGTGATACGCGTTCTGCTCAACGCCACAGCACATCCCGCTGGAGTTGTTGGAAAGTATTCCTCCCAGCGTGCACGTCGCGATGGACGCCGGATCGGGACCGATCTTCGCGCCGTAAGGCGTCAGCGCCAGGTTGGCACGTGCGCCGATTACGCCTGGCTGCACCCGAATCTTCCTACCTCGGTCCTCCACCCATAGCCCGCGCCAGTTGCGCGCAACCTCCACCAGCAGCCCGTCGGAGACCGCTTGCCCCGACAAGCTGGTTCCAGCCGCGCGGAAGGTCATGGGGACCTGGGTCCGCTGGCTGAAGGCGAACAGCGCCTTAATCTCCTCGACGCTTTGCGTCTGCACCACCGCCTTGGGAATCAACCGGTAGAAGCTGGCATCGGCGGCATAAGCAATGAGGTCAATGGGGCGAATGAGAACGCGCTCGGCGGCAATTGCGCCCATCAACGACGATTTGATTTCATCGGAAGAAAGTTGCGTGGGTGCGAGAACGGTGGTGGCCATGCGCTACAGCCCTAGGTACGCTTTCCGCACCTCATCCAGGTTGGCAACTTGCTGGGATTCACCCTCGATGGGGACGCGGCCTTCGGCGAACACATAAGTGTAATCGCTTATGGCCAGAGCGAGGTGGACATTCTGCTCAACAAGGATGATGGTAATCCCCTGCTCTCTGAGCGTCTTCAGCGTGAGGAAAAGCTGTTGCGCCAGAACCGGGGCCAAACCAAGGGAAAGCTCGTCAATCATCAAGACTACAGGCTGCTGCATTAGCCCACGGCCCGTCGCCAGCATTTGCTGCTCCCCACCGGAGAGCGTGACGGCTTTTTGCGTGCGGCGCTCCTTCAAGCGCGGGAACAACTCGAAGACACGCGCCAGGTTGTCCTTAAGCTGCTTGCGAGCGCGGTGGGAGTATCCACCCATCTCAAGGTTCTCCTGCACCGTCATGTCAGCAAACAGTTGCCGGCCTTCTGGTACCAGCACCAGGCCGCGGCTGGCTTTGGTGTGAGGCGAAAGCCTGGTCACGTCCTGCCCGTTCATCAGGATGCGCCCCTTCCAGGGCGACACTGTACCCATGATGGTGCGCAATGTGGTAGTCTTGCCCGCCCCGTTAGTGCCAATAATGGTGGTGACTTTGCCGGGCCGTATTTGCAGCGAAACGCCCCATAGGACCTGCACCTCGCCGTAGCCGGACTCGATCTTTTCCAGTTGCAGGACACAGTCGTTCATTGCACGCCCCTTAACTTGTCTACGATGTCCGGGAAGCCCAGGTATGCCTCGACCACCTGCGGATCCTGCACTACTTCTTGGGGACGGCCCTCGGCTAGTTTGGCGCCCAAGTTAAGCACGACGATACGGTCGGAGAGGGTCATGATGGCTTGCATTAGGTGCTCGATCATCAGCACCGAAATGCCGCTGTCGCGAATGGATCGCACCATTCCGATCATCATCTCAACTTCGGTGGGGTTTAGCCCAGCCAGGACCTCGTCCAGCAGGAGCAGCTCGGGCCGGGCCGCCAGCGCGCGTGCTACCTCCAGGCGCTTCTTGTGGGCGATGGTGAGCGAACGCGCCGAGTTATTGGCTCGGTCCCCCAGGCCAACGCGCTCCAGAACTTCCATCGCCACCTTGCGCGACGGCTTGAGCTTCAGGTAATCGCGGCCAAAACACGCCCCCACGGTCACGTTCTCCAGCACCGTCATGCCGTACAGCGGCTTCACGATCTGATGCGTGCGTGCAATTCCAAGGTGGACCACTTCATTCGGTGGACGGTTGGTGATGTCCTTGCCCGCGAAGTAGATCGTCCCCTTATCCAGCTTGTAAACCCCGTTGACCATGTTGAAAAGGGTGGTCTTGCCCGCGCCGTTGGGGCCAATCAGCCCCAGGATTTCGCCTTCAGAGAGTCTGAAGGTTACGTCCGACACCGCAACCAGCCCGCCAAAGCGCTTGGTCACCCCATTCACTTCCAGCAAGCCGCTCATTCAATCACCTTTTCGGAGCCTGGCAGCAGGCGATAGAACCAGCCGATCAAGCCGCCGGGAGCAAACAGCACGACCACCAGCAGCAGCCCGCCGGCAATCACCAGGTGGAAGTTGGACAGCTTCGGAGAAGTCAGTAGATACGAGCGTAGCTTCTCGTAGAGGCCTCCGCCCAGCGCAGCGCCGATGACCGTGCCTTTGCCGCCCAGCATCAGCATCACAATACCCTCCAGGGAAAGCATGAACTCAAACGCAATGGAAGGATCGATCATCCCGTTCTTGTAGAACATCAGTGCCCCTGCCACGGCTGGCAGAAACGCCGAGACACTGTAGATGATGGCCTTGTACACGGTCGCGTTCACACCCAGGACGACGGCGGCATCTTCGTCTTCGCGTATGGCAAACAGGCCCAGCCCAAACTTCGAAATCTTGATGGCCAGACTCAGGATCATGGAAAGCGCCATCACCACGATGACCAGGATATAGGCGATCCACAAAGCGCGGCGCGCACCCCCCAGGGGCTGATAGGCGTCGAAGGAAACGTAGAGCCCGGTTGATCTGCCCCAAGGATCGAAATTCGAAACGAGCGACTGAACGGCCTGCAGAATTCCGATGGTTGCCAGCGCGAAGTATGCGCCACGCAAGCGCAGGATGCCGAGGCCGAATATCAGCGCGCAAAGGCTGACAAACACTCCCGCCAGCAGCGCCGACAGCACCAGGTTCCAGCCCTTCACGGTGGCAAGGTACAGCCCGACATAGCCTCCCAGTCCATAGAAAACGATGTGGCCGAAGTTTACATAGCCGGTGTAGCCGATCATCAGATTCAGGTTGCTGGCCAGAACGATGGCTATGGCCACTAGGATGAGGTCTTCACGAAGAGAAACGTCATTCCCGTGCATCGGAAGCCATATCATCAACCCGGCAAAGATGAGAGTAAGCCAGAACACCGGGTGGCGGAAGATCATGCGGTGGCCTTCGCAAACAGGCCCTTAGGAAAGGCCACCAGTGCGACGACGAACAGCCCAAACTCAATCACCGGAATCCAGCTTACGGCGATGAAGGGCGTCACCGCTCCCTCCAGCAGGCCGAGCAGAATCCCGGCCACCAGCGCGCCCATAGGCTTGCCCAGACCAGCCAACACGGTCACAACGAAGCTCTTCATCTGGTAAGTCGCACCGGAGAGAATAGTAAAGGGGAACAGAGTCGAAACCAGGGCGCCGGAAGCCATGGCCAGAGCAATACCGATGGCGAACGCCAGTGCCAGCACCGCAGTGGAAGAGATCCCCATAAGCTCGGCGGCCTCGCGATTGCCGGCGACAGCACGGATGGCCTTCCCTGCCCGGGTACGATACAAAAACAGCTCCAGCGCCAGCGCGATGATCACCGCCCCCGCGGCTGCAGCGATGTGGTTGCCGGTGAAGGTATAGGCGCCAATAGTGATGCCGCGCAAAGTGTAGTTGACGTTGTACGGACTCGTGCTCCAGATGGCAGTGCCGGCCCCGATGATGATCATGTTGACCGCGAAGGTGGACAGCAGGCTGGCCAACTGCGGCCGGTCAATGACCCAATGAACGGCAGTCCAGTAAATGAGCAGTCCCAGAAGCAAACCCGCCACGATGACCGGCAGGAGCAGCAGGTAGGCGTTCACCGGGAAGGCGGAAAACAGCAGGTACATGCCAAACATGCCCAGTACGGTGACCGCGCCGTGGGTGAGATTGATGACGTCCATCACTCCCCAGACCAGGCTCAGGCCCATGGCCGCTAGTCCGTACACGCAGCCGATGAGCAGGCCATCAATCATGGAAGCTAGAACGCCAGACATTTCTCTTCCCGTGCGCCGGATACGCACATTAGGCTAATCCCCTTTTTGCGGTCCCATTAATGAATCGGATACATCAAGCTCGCGCTCTTGGCTGCCAGCGGCCAAACCACCTGCTTCACCGACTTCCCAGACTTGTCCTTCTGCCACTGCGCCAGAACCATCGCATGTCCCACTTGCAGACCATGTTCATTGGCTGCAGTGGAAAACTTTGTCCGCCCGTAGAAGGTAGTGATGTCGGTCTTGTTGAGAGCATCCGTCACTTTGGCCGTGTCCGTGCCGCCAGCCTGCTCAATGGCTCGCTGCAGGATCAAACCGGCTGCGTAGCCACCCGCCGATTCATAACTGGGTTCAGCGTTATATTTCGCCTTGTACCACTTTGCAAAATCGGCGCCGCTGGGCCCATATTGCGCCTTCAGTGACACCTGCGGCTCCCATTGCGAGGGCACCACAACTCCCACCGCTGCGTCACCCAACTCGGTCCACTGTGGACTGTCGGGCGCCACCAGCAAACAAATCATCTTCAAAGGGACCTTGTGTTCGTACAGTTGCTTCGCCAGCGTCGAGCCATCGGCATAATGGCCGCCCCCCATTAGCACCGTGGCCTTCGAGGCAATAACCTTGTCGATGATGGCACTGAAGTCGGTGGTGTTAGGCGCGTATTTCTCGTTGAAAATTACGCTCAACCCGATCTGCTGCGCATAGGCCTTGGCCGGATCCACCACCGAGTTCGAGAACGAGGCATCCTCATACACGAAGGCCACGGTGGCTTTGGGATCTTTGCTCTTCAGTGCGTCCAGCGCGCCCTTCAGGTATTCAGTCCCCGGAGCAAACATCTGGAAAAGGGAGTGATTCCCGAGGGTGTAGGTCTTACCTTCGGCCGCTCCGGTCGTGAGCATGATCTTGCCGTACTGCTCAGTGATAATTGCGGCGGTCGCGGTCAGGCCGGAGGAATAAGGGCTGAACAGGAAGTCTGCATTGTCCTGCAGGATCATCCGCGAATAAAGCTGCTGCACCCGCTTGCCATTCGACTCGTCATCATAGCTGACGAACTGGACTTTGTAGTTCTTGCCACCCGCCTTGATACCGCCGGCAGCGTTTACCTGGTCGCGCCACAGTTCAAATCCGCGGTATTGCTCTGTCGAGTCCACGTTCAACGCGCCCGTCTTGGACACCGTGAGACCGATGGTGATGTTTTGTTGTGCCTGACCTGCGGCGACTGCAAATAGGATGAGAAAAACAGCAGTGGAAAAAAAGATCTTCATAGTGCCACATCGCTCGTTGAATTGATATGCGCGCAAGGATACCATGCGCTACGCTGCATCTGTCTTACGTTGATTGGCTCGGTTCTTTTTGGCTAGGTTTTTGCGGCTAATCCCACTGACAGGTAGCCCATAGTGATGACCGTCACATCCAAGTGTGACCTGTATCGCCGGAACCGGCTTGCCGATCTGCTACACCTGTTGAAACAGGGCCCATTTCCTCGCAGGAGCTCACTATGGTAGCGGACCAGCAATTATCCAAACAAACCAAGATGGCCATGATGTCCCAGTTTCTGGGCTTCATGCTCGACGCTTACGACATGGCGCTCGTGCTCGTCATGGCGCCAATCCTTGTCAAAGTTTTCGTATCACCCAAAGGCAGCGCGGCATGGCAATACATCGTGATCGTGTTCACGTATTCCATCACCATGGCTGCACGGCCCATCGGTTCCGCGATTTTCGGGCGCTTCGCCGACCGGATCGGCAGACGCTTCCTGCTGGTGCTGACCATCGGCGGCGTAGGCGTGATGTCCCTTCTCGGGGGCTTTCTGCCCACATACGCCCAGATCGGCGTCTGGGCGTATGTGATCTTCTGCGTGCTTCGCCTGTTCATGGGGGTTTTCTTCGGCGGCGAATATGCGGTTGGCCACACCTTCGCGATTGAATACGCTCCCCAGAAGAGGCGCGGTGCGATCGGGGGCTTCATTCAATCCGGCTTCCCGCTGGGATATGTCTTTGCTTCCCTGGTCTTTGCCCTGATTTCCTTCCTGACCACCAAGGAGGCCATGGCTGCCTACGGCTGGCGCATCGCGTTCATGACCGGTGTCATTCCTGTTTTTCTGGCGCTTTACATCCGGAAAAACCTCCAGGAGTCGCCGGAATTTGAAAAGGCCAAGGCCAAGGGCACTATCGAGAAATCGCCTTTCCTCAACCTTTTCAAGCGTCCACAATTGTGGGACTTCCTGCAGGTCTTCTTCTTCATGACCGGCTTGTTCCTCACCGATTACTCAGTGTATGGATTTCTGCCCAACATACTCACCCTGAAGGGCCGCGGGTTCGATACCACCACCTACAGCCTGATCTATGGTTTCGCTCTCTTCATGGCGTTCTTGGGTTACAACTTCTACGGCTGGCTGTCGGACAGGACGGGAAGAAAGATCCTCACCCAGTGGTATTGCGTCTTCCTAGTCGTGTTTGGCGTTCCCGTTTTCTACGTGTTGTACCACGCCGCTATCGAACGCAATCTCTGGATGGCAGTGGTCGGCACGGTGATGGCTGCCATGCTCAAGCTTGCCTGGGGAGTGGTTCCCGCATATCTCTGTGAGCGATTCCCCACCCGGCGTCGCGCCGCCGGAGTCGGCTTCGGCTACTCATCAGGCGCTCTGCTGGGAGCGTGGTTCAGCGTCTACGTATGGTGGGCCCACCAGATCCCGTTTATAGCTAATATCGAGAAACAGGATATGTGGCTCTCTCCTGCCGTGATTCTGACCGTGGGCGCGGTCATGACTTTTGGCAGCCTCTTGTTCTCGCCTGAAACGAAGCACCTCCACCTGGACGAAGTCGGGGAAAAGACAGGCGCGGCCAAGCCAACTGAAGAGGCTCCGGAGCCCGAAGCGATCCTGGTTTCTTAGAGGTCACCATATAGGGCTTCTGCAGACACGCAATGCAATCGACGCCACGGCTGAGCCGTGGCGTTTGTCTCTGCCAACTCCATCGCAGAGGCGGTATCTGCCGTACCTAATCCGGGCACCACCTGTCTGCGATTGAAAATAAGGGAACCTTCTTGTCCTCGCTGGGAAATAATTGATGAGTGGTCAGGTCTTGCGGGCTAATGCTAGGTGCGGGTTTGGCGCAGGATTTGACAAAACTTAACATTCGTTTACCCAAACTTTACCGTCGACGTAGCGTCATTAGGGTTTGAACGATTGACAGGTGACCTGTCGAGAAGGAGTTGAGAGAGTATGAAAACCAAGTCTTGGATGTTTGCTGTAGCGCTGTTGGCCGTCATTTTGTGCGGCACCCTGATGATCAGCTACGCGCAGCAGACGGACAACACCAATCCCAAACCTGCCTGGGCCGGCCATCGCCATGGCGACCACATGGCGTACATGGCCAAGGCACTGAATTTGACCGACGCCCAGAAAGCACAAGTTAAGTCCATTATGCAGGCCAACCGAACCAGCATGCGTCCGCTGATGCAGCAAATGGAGCAGAACCGGCTGGCCATGCTGACCGCCACTTCCGGCGGCGCTTTTGACCAGGCGAAGGTTACGGCCTTGGCCAACCAGCAGGCACAGCTAATGGCCCAGATGACGGTCAACAGGCAATCCATCCAGAGTCAGATCTACAACCAGGTGCTGACCCCTGAGCAGCGCGCTACCGCCGACCAGATGCGCCAGAAGCAGATCACGCGCATCAATGAGCGTGTGCAGAAGTTGTCGCAATCGGGAACGGAAACTCCGGCGCAATAACACAGGGGGTTGGGCGTGACAACGCAGTTCGTTGTCATCCGCTCCCAGAGCGGTCCATCGGGGCCGCTCTCCGCTTTTGCGGGAACTCAAAACCTGAAACTGAAACTCGAAACTGCCCTGCGATGATCACTTTCCCGATTCTGCCCCCATGTAATACTTCTGTCATTTCGAGCTGAACCCGCTCCACATCACAGAAATTCTGCGGCCCTGTTCCTACGATGTAATCATGGTCTCTACAGCGAACTCTGATTCGATCCCTCTGCATCCGAAAGGCACTCGCGCGCGCGTACTTTTGAGCTCGGTCTTTGGCCCGTACGCGCGCGACGACGATTTCGGCAGCCGCTCCATCAATCCTATGGAGCTTTACCACAACCAAGTCACACGCGAGCAGGGCAGCTTTTCACTGCGCATGTTCCATCGCTCCTGGGGGCTGATGATGATCCAGCGCAACCTCTCCGCTCCCAGCACGCTGCTCGACTTCCCCACCCTAAAGCGATTCGAACGCGAATTGACCTCGACCGAATATGACATTGTTGGTATCTCCGGCATCATCCCGAATTTCGGCAAGGTGCGTGAGATGTGCCGCCGGGTGCGCCGCCTTTCGCCCAAATCCACCGTTATCGTCGGCGGCCACGTCGCTGCAATCCCGGGCCTCGACAAGCTGATTGATGCCGACCATATTGTGCGCGGCGAAGGCATCGCCTGGATGCGCCGCTATCTCGGCGAAGATCCAGGCGCGCCAATCGAGCACCCCGAAATTCTCTCCGGCTTCGGCATGCGGGTGCTAGGCATGCGCCTGCCCGATAACGCCTGCGACACCGCAGCCACCATCATTCCCTCCGTCGGATGCCCCTTGGGGTGTAACTTCTGCACTACATCAGCGTTTTTCGGCGGTAAGGGAAAAAGCGTCGATTTTTACGATTCCGGACACCAGCTCTTCGAAGTCATGGAGCACATGGAGCACTCTCTGAAAGTGCGCTCGTTTTTCGTGATGGATGAAAATTTCCTGCTCAATCGCCCCCGCGCCATGCAACTGCTCGCTCGCATGAAAGAGGCCGGCAAGGCCTGGTCGCTGTACGTCTTCTCCTCGGCGAACGCCATCCGCAAATACACCCTGGAGGAACTGGTGCAACTTGGCGTCTCCTGGAACTGGCTCGGCCTCGAATCGCCAAATTCGAGCTATGTCAAGTTGAATAACTCTGACACTCAGGCACT
>JBKQKT010000168.1:0-4279 GCA_052147365.1 Candidatus Korobacteraceae bacterium
GGCCAGATCATCGCCGCGGGTCTTCGACTCTTCGCGATCAACGTCCGAGATAAGACCGTAGTCCTCAAGCCCAATTTGGTCGATTACATTCCTGGCAATGCAATCAACACGCATCCTCTGCTCGTCCTCGCTGCGGCCGAATCATTCCGGCGGATGGGCGCCAAGTCTGTAGTAGTGGCCGAGGGCCCAGGCCTTCAGCGCGATACACAGCTGGTGCTCTCCCAGAGTGGTTATCAGCAGTCTCTTCGAGACGAACGGATCCGATTCGTCGACCTGAATCGCGACGAATTAATTCGCACTCCGCTACGCGCGAGCTTTACCGGCATGAGGGACCTCTGGCTCCCTCGGACTGTGTTGGAAGCGGATTTTCTGGTGTCGATGCCAAAAATCAAAACCCATCACTGGTCGGGTGTCACGCTTAGCATGAAGAACATGTTTGGCGTAGTACCAGGCGCGAGATACGGATGGCCGAAGAATATTCTCCACTGGAAGGGCATTCAGGAGAGCATTCTCGATTTGTGCGCTACTGTTCCGATTCGCTTCGTTATCGCAGATGGGATCGTGGCGATGCAAGGGAACGGTCCCCTAAACGGTTCTCCTCGACCTCTGGGCAAGATTGTGCTGGCCGATGATCCGGTCGCTGCCGATGCAACCTGTGCGCGTTTGATGGGATTCGAGCCCGGCCGAATCGTGCACATTAGCGAGGGCTCAAGATTCCTTGGCAACAGTTCACTAGCGCAGATTGCTGACCTAGGAGAGATCCTTACTATGCCGACCATTCCATTCCAGGTCGTGCCGGAGTTCAGGTCCCTTCATGTACTTTGACAAGCAATTCTTGATTCTCTTCCTGCAAAGTTAGCTGGCGAGCCCCATCCCCACGCGGCAAGCGTAGACCCAGCCAATCCTTCCCAAGAAGCGTCCAGACTTCCAATTGCTAACGGCCCCAGTTTTCCCCTAGCGGCGGACTAGCAGATTCGCACTCGTAAGGGTAACTGGCGCCAACAGCATCCTGGCGAGAGGGCCTGTAGTTGCACCACCGTGCTCCTCGAGAAACACGACCGGTTTTTGAAGGCCTGGTCGGCAATTGTGGCGGCGGGCACGATGTATGCATCTTTGTTACCGTAATCTGGCTGCCTGGTCCCGCTCACGCCTAGAAATTTCAGCACGCCCATTGGCCAGAACTACGGTAATTAGCTTGGCGATGTGCCGTTACTGCCCAACTACGGGCACCCCTCTAACGATCAGGGCACACGCCGAACATTGAATATTGCAAGACAAAGACTTACAAGCTCTGAACTTTGGCAGGCCTCATGCACTATTCACCCGCGTGAAACGCGATGAAACAGCTCGACGGCAGACCGAACTTGATCTCGCAAACTCGGGCTGTTTTCTCGCCTCCATTGCCGGTTTTGTACGCAGTTTGGAGTATTCATCCGCGTGCGATCAACAGTTGGAGCGTGGATATGGGTTTATTCGCGAGTTATACGACGTGTGTCCGGTCCGTATATTCGCTAGGCGGTGGCTGCTATTGGCTGCGGCGCTCGTTGTATTCAGTGGGGCTGTGCTCGCCTCGGGCCCGAATGATGTAAAGGCGTTTTCGGTGGTTGTCACGGTCATCGATGAGAAGGACCAGCCAGTCGCCGACGCTATCGTCGAAGTCCGCGTCGGCGACAAATCCGTAAGCACCTCGGCAACTGACGCCTCAGGCAAGGTCAATCTCACCCTTCCGAGCGTCGGAGATTATGCGCTGGCCATCAGCAAGCTGGGCTACCTCAATACCGGAACAATGCTCGAGATCGGCGCGGACACCCCAGTTCAGGACATAGACGTCGTCATGAGCAGTGCCGCTCTCAGTCAGCAGAGCGTCACGGTAACGGGTGAGGCGCCCAACCCCGTCACCGAGACCGAGAGCAGCCAGAAGACTCTGCCGCTGGAACAGGCAAAGATTAGTTCGACCCGTCCCGCAACTCTGATCGATACGTTGCCTCTTATCCCGGGCATCGTGCGGGCCAAGGACGGTACGGTGCGCATCGCTGGTTTCGGTGAAGATCACAGCGCGTTGCTGGTCAATTCTGTTGATGTCACCGACCCGGCGACCGGCAGTTTCGGCCTCAGCGTGCCCATCGACAGCGTGCAGACTATCCAAGTCTCAGAGATGCCCTACCTAGCGCAGTATGGGAAGTTTACGGCCGGCGTGGTTTCGGCTGAGACGCGTCGTGGCGGGGATAAATGGGCCTACAGCCTGAACGATCCCTTTCCCGACTTCCACATCCGCAGCGGACACATTGAAGGCGTCGCCGATGCTTCTCCCCGCTTCAATCTGAGCGGGCCTCTGGTCAAGGACAAGCTCTATTTCGTTGAGGGCGCGGAATACCTCTTCAATAATCAGGAGGTGCGGACGCTACCTTACCCGGAGAATCTTACCCGGTCGACCGCCTTCAATTCCTTCACGCAGTTGGACGCCATTCTGACTCCGAACCAGACCCTAACCGCGAGCTTCCATTTCGCTCCCCACAGTTTGCGGTACGCCGGCCTTGACTACTTCAATCCCCAGCCGGTGACCCCGGATGCGAACTTCCATGAATCCACCGCGATGCTGACCCATCACTGGGCTATTGGCGGCGGTCTGCTGCAAAGCACGTTCGCAGGTACGTCGGTTTCCAGCAACGTTTCGCCGCAGGGCAACGCCAACATGGTCCTCACGCCGGGGGGCAATGGGGGAAATTATTTCAGCTACAACTCCCGCAGCGCCACCCGTCTGGTGTGGATGGAGCAGTGGACGCCGCGCGCCTTGCAGTTTCACGGTCAACACATTTTCCAGATCGGTTCTGTCATCGGGCACAGCGAAAATGAAGGCCACTTTCTGGGCGATCCAGTCACGTTGCAGAATGCTAACGGACAGGTCATACAACAGATCCGGTACGTTGGAAGCAAGCCGTATCACGTTGCCGATACCGAGCCCTCCATTTACGCCCAGGACCACTGGATACTGAATCCGCACCTCGCACTGGATGCGGGAATTCGTTTGGAGCGGCAGACCGTTACTTCCACCACGCGCGCCGCGCCCCGCGCCGGTTTCGTGTGGTCACCGGGGGACTCCGGCAAAACCATAGTCCGGGGTGGCATCGGCGTCTTCTATGACTCAGTGCCGCTGAATGTCTATGCCTTCAACAGCTATCCGAATCAAATCATCACCACTTACGACGCGCAGGGCTTGCCGGTCGGACCGCCAGTTCGTTATCTCAACATCACCGCCGAGGCGGCAAACTCGACCTTCCCGTTTATCGAGCGGAGGTCGAAGAGCGGGAACTTCGCGCCTTACAGTACGGCATGGAACCTCGAATTTGAGCGGACGATGAAGCGGTGGTTAATGGTCCGCGTGAAGTACCTGCAGAGCCACGAGCAGGGCATGATCACACTGCAGCCCGAGGTCGTCCAGAACCAGTCGGCCTTCGTGCTGGGATCCTCGGGCTGGGCGCAAACCCGCCAGGCCGAGTTCACGGCCCGTATTGGGTCCGCCGCGCCGCGCCAGTTCTTCTTCTCCTACGTGCGGCAGTATGCCCACGGTGATATCAACGACGCGAGCTCATATCTGGGGAACTTTCCTTCGCCGGTGATTCAATCGAACCTGATTGCCAGCCTGCCCAGCGAGATTCCCAACCGCTTCCTGTTCTGGGGAACCTACGGTAATCTGCCCCACAAAGTCACGCTCTCTCCACACATCGAGTATCGCAACGGATTTCCTTACCAGCCGACGAAAGTTTACCAGCGATGGGTGCCTTTAACCGGGCCGCAGTCCCGCTACCCGAATTACTTCTCATTGGACATGCGCGTGTCGAAGGACATGCAGGTGAATCTGCAGCACGCGGTACGACTGTCTTTTACGGTTCGCAACCTGACGAACCATTTCAATCCCCTGGAAGTGCATTCCAACCTCGCCGATCCGCAGTACGGAAGGTTCTTCGGCAACTATGATCGAAAATTCCTACTTGACTTCGACTTCTTGTTCTAAACCAAGGGCGATGAGTGTAAGTATGGGAATCGGAGACTAGCATGGTGGTCGCCAACCTTATTTCACCGATAACACTTTGCCTGGGAACCAAGGGTCTGTTCGCTTTCGCTGTCCGAAGTTACCAACGGTTGCGGATCGTTCCAGCGCGATCACATTTTGATTGGTAACTAAGTCCTTGCTGTCTGCCTGGTGACATCGTCTCTGGGCGGTCAGGGATCTGCTTTTCCCAACCTCGGCTGGGTCGCGCTCGAGCTATCGACTGGATCC
>JBKQKT010000169.1:0-6725 GCA_052147365.1 Candidatus Korobacteraceae bacterium
GAGGAACTGCCGGAGTTCGAGCCGGATGATGCGCAGATGTACCTGGAGCTGTACCGCAATGCCAATGCGGAAGATGCCTTCGACCATTTTGAAGAGCAGCGCGAGACTAACGTGGAGTATCTGCGGACCTTGCCGCGAAGCGCCGGTGAACGCCGCGCGAGGCACCAGGAGGCTGGCGAAATCACCCTGCAACAAATGCTGCATGAGTGGACCATGCACGATCTGGGACATATCCGGCAAATCGCTGAGCTGGTGAGAGCGCGAAAACATCTGCAGGCAGCGGGAAAACTGGGCGATAGCTACCACCTGAAACCATAGGGCCGGCGGGTGGCCCGTGTCTGCGAGTGAAATTTGCTCTTTTTCTTTCTTGCGATTATCAATCACCCGCGATGCGACGCAAAGACGCTGTTCCAGTCGATCCCAACGCATATCGATTTCGGCGAAAGCGAGGAGGAATTATGTCAAGCAGCCAAGGAAATGGACAAGGACGAAATGTAACCTTGCACATGGTTTCCAGTCTGGATGGTTTCATCGCGAAGAAGGACAACAGTGTCTCCTGGCTAGACACTGGAGGCGTCTACGAAGCCGGGGTTTCCATTTCGGAGGAAGAGGCTGCGACCTTTCTCAAAGGGATCGACTGTTATGTGATGGGTTCCCGCACCTATGAACACGCGCTTGAACTAGGCTGGCCATATGGCGATACTCCGGCCGTAGTGGTGACCGGCAGAAAATGGCCGGCGGCGAGGAAGAGCGTCGAGTTCTATTCGGGCGATCTCAAGACACTAGTTGACGTGAAACTCGCGCCTCGATATCGGAACATTTGGCTCGTGGGTGGGGCCATGTTGTGCCAGCGTTTTCTCGAACTCGGCCTGGTGGACGAAATCAAGTTGACGATAGCGCCTGTCCTGTTGGGTGACGGACTCCGGTTGTTCGGTGGTTCCCTGACGGAGGAGAGGTGGAATTTGAAGAACGTGGTGGCTTACAAGAACGGCTTTGTCGAGCTGTCGTACTCCGCCCCTGCCGCGTGAAAGAGGCTTCCACTTGCGGAGGTTGCAGGTTAGGCTGAGCGCCGCGTGGCGCCTGGTTCTGCCTGTATATGTCTTGACACGTATATGCTCTACGCAGTATATTAAGAGAGTGGAATCTGTATTCGAAATCATTGCGGAGCCGAACCGCCGCGCGATATTGAGCCTCCTGGTTTCGTCACAACAGTCGGTGGGAGAGATCGAGCGTCAACTTCGTATGCCGCAGCCGACCGTCTCAAAGCACCTGCGCGTGCTGCGCGACGCCGGTTTCGTGGAATCCACGGTGGACGCACAGCGCCGTCTCTCCCGGCTGAAACGTGAACCATTTCAGGAGGTGGATGCCTGGCTGGCTCCGTTCCGCCGGTTCTGGTCTGCTCACCTGGATGCTCTCGAACGCCACCTAGACCGCATGGATCGATCAACGCCACCGAAGGGCAAGACAAGGAGAAGACGACGCGGCCCAAACCGCGAACGTGACAAAGGAGAAACGAAATGAAAATCAAACTGACCAGCGTATACGTGGACGACCAAGACAAGGCCCTGCGCTTCTATACAGAAGTAATGGGATTCGTGAAGAAGACCGACTTCAGCCAGGGGCCGTTTCGCTGGCTCACAGTGGCCTCGCCCGAGGACCCGGAGGGCACGGAGCTGCAGCTGGCGCTGAACAACAACCCAACGGCCAAAGCCTATCAACAGGCCCTGTTCCAGCAAGGCCAGCCCGCAGCCATGTTCTTCACCGACGACGTTAAGGCCGATTACGAGCGCATGAAAGCGCGCGGCGCCGAGTTCACCATGCCACCAAAAGACGTGACGGCCTCCAAGATTTCCATGCTGAACGACACCTGCGGCAATCTCATCCAGGTCACGCAGCTGATGCGCTGGTAGGGCGAACGTTCAGCACGAGGGAGAAGGAGATGACCGATCGCGAGCAGTACACACCGGGTCCGGCCAGCGGGGCGCAGGTACGAAAGGACGGAGATAAGTGGACGCTCATTCTCGTCAGAGAACTGCGCCACTCGCCGGAAAAAGTCTGGCAGGCGCTCACGGACCCGGCGCATCTGCGCGAGTGGGCACCCTTTGAGGCCCATGGAAAACTGAGTACGGTTGGAACGGTGAAGCTCACTTGGGTGGGAGCGCCCACGCCGCTGGAAACAAGAGTGACGCGAGCCGACGCTCCCAAGGTGCTTGAGTACAACGATATGCGGTGGGAACTCGAAGCCTCTGGTGGCGGCACGCGCCTGACGCTGCGGCACAACATCGATCGCCGCTTCATCTCAATGGGTGCTGCCGGGTGGCACATTTGTTTCGATGTTCTGGAACACCTTCTCAGTGGAACTCCCATCGGCCGCTTCGGCGGCCCCGAGGCCATGAAGTTCGGCGGCTGGCAGCGCTTGAACGCGGAGTACGCCAAGCAGTTCGGTATTGAAGCGCCAAGCTGGCCGCCCAAGGCGGATCAAAAGTCGTGAGGAGGTCCGATTGAACTGGAACAAGAGCTCCACCGATTTATTCCGACCGGGCTTTTGCTACTGATCGGCATACGCGCGAGCACGCCACATTCCAAACCGGTGCTTTTCGGCCTGGTTACCCTCGCCCAAATTTGTTACGAAAGTACAGTTACCTAACATGTACCTTCGTAACTTGCGCAAAGTTACCCTGCGTTCCATACTGCACTCACCTACCACAGAACCTGGGAGACAGGGTTGGGAGAGGTTACGAGGGTCTCCTCTTCCAACCCCTGGTTTTTGGATCAAACGAAATTGACATAAACTGGCTGGTTGCTCTGCGGCGTTTCTCTTTCCCCTCTCCTTCTCAGGGACACTAAAGAGTAACCAGCGTTCCTCTTTCTTTCTGGCTCAACCCGCATCGAACCCACGTAAGATGACACCAGTCGGCGACAAGCCGAGAGCGTTGTGTCAATCGGAGTTGAGCTATGAAAAAGATTGCCTTGGCAATGCTGGTTATATTCTCGATGGCGTTGTGTGCCACCGCGTCGAACCGGCGCGGCGCCACCATGGACCGTGTTCAAACTTCCAGCACCATCCTGAACCAGATCATGTCGGCTCCGGACAGCGCCATTCCCGACGCCATTATGAACGGTGCGAAGTGCATCGCCATTGTGCCGTCAGATTTGAAGGCAAGTTTCGTCTTCGGCGCGAATTACGGCAAAGGGGTAGCGACCTGCCGGACCGAACATGGGTGGAGTACGCCGGTGTTTTTCATCATGACTGGCGGCAGCTTCGGCTTCCAGGCCGGAGGTCAGGCGTCAGACCTGGTCTTGATTATTCGCACCGATGCCGGCATGCAGCATCTGCTGCAAAGCAAGTTTAAGCTTGGCGCCGACGCTTCGGCGGCCGCCGGGCCGGTGGGACGCAACGCTCAGGCGGCGACCGACCTCACCATGCGGGCCCAGATCCTTACATATTCGCGCTCGCGCGGGCTCTTTCTTGGTGTCTCTCTAGGCGGTGCAGTGGTTCGTCAGGACCAGGCCGACACCCAAGCCTTCTACGGTAAGGACTGGACCTTCTACTCCCTCCTCAAAGGAGAGGTACCTGCTACACCGGATTCTCAGCCGCTCTTGAATACGGTTGAGAAGTACGCGCCGACGCCTAGGGCCCGTGCGCAAGCCACGCCGCCTGCCGCGCCCGCCTCAGCAGTCACGACTGCTCCAGCGGCAACACCCGCTAACGTAGCGCCGGCAACAACCGCAGCTCCCGCGACTACCGTTACTCCAGCCGAAACCTCCGCTCCGGTCACAGATGCGGCCCCTGACGCAACTCCGAGCGCAACACCCGCCGCCGCGCCTGCAGCCATGACGTCAAGCTCTGCGCCCACCAGCGGCGGTGAGCATCGCTAGATTCGCCCGCGGATCCGGTTTGTGCAAAATTGACCAGACATCCAAGGAGTAGCGGAATATCGTCAGTGTGAATCCTCTTCTTAGGGGATGATTTAAGCATCACAGAGGCCGCTCTGGCGAAGTTCCGGGCGGCCTCTCTCTGACGCTTCGACGTCCGCAAATGTGATGAGCACTCCTTGAACAGGAGAACGACCAGTGAAGACGTGAACTAAGCCGCCGCGCAGAAGCGAGCAACATGCCTAAACGAATACTTTGATCACGTGTAAAGATCCTCTGCTCGGTGTCTGTGAATATTGCAATCCGAAATTTTCGGGCGGCCAGAGTCAGCTCGCGAAAAGTGACATTCAACAGCAATTCAACAAGCACAAGTGCAAGGGTGAGGACGTGAACCAAGCCCCCGCGGGATTCCGAGCCCTCTTAACTCCCTCCGCTGTGCGTTCCCGGACCGACGCCAAATTTAACCAGTTCGCAATATCGCTTGTGTATGCTGAACTGGTAGCGAAAAAGTGGTGATCATGCGTTGTAGAGTACGCGGCCGGACAAAAGACGAGTGCTGGCGGAACTATCTAGACAACAAACGTGTTAAAGGCATCGCCTTTCTGGATGTTATTCCTGGCGACGAGCAGGAAGAAGCTTACAAGGCCATGAAAAAGGATAACGAAATCGGGATTTGTACCTTGTATCTGATCTTCACGAATAGAGACCGCGTTAGTGGGGCCGCATGAGCTTTTTCAGCCGTTTGACGAAGAGGCTCACGGAGTTCCTGAAACGCCGTGTGGGCCTGCATTCAGAGAAGAGCATTCGGCAGATAGAACGGGAAGCGCGCAACCGTGGGCGCGAGCGGGCTGCAGCCCGCGCTTCCGGGCGGTGACCGCCACCCTTGTCCGTGGGCGGGCCTAGCCATTCTCGATACTGGCGGGCCAGCCCCGCCTCCCACATCCCCCCGGGGACCTGGCCACAAGCCCCTCTTTTAGGATACATGGCAACGTGTAGCCGAATTTTTCCCGAAAGATACTACCCCTAACGATGTTTGACGGGATAGGAGGTAGAGGCTCCCAAAACTGCCCTGTCTAGTAACTAAGTAGCAAGATTATTCACTTGACAAAGGGTAACGGGTTGTGTATCATGTATCCATGATGCTCGTTACCCGTTTCCTTTCTTTGGTTTTGACGGCACAGGGCCGGAACGCAGCATCTTCCGCAAGTCTCGCTTTATGCCAGCGACCAGTTTGCGGGTTGGTATCCGTTCCAACGGTGATTTGGTCTTACGAGGTGCTGCCATGACTCTCCCCGAAGTGAATTTGATGTACTCGACCGATGACCGCTGCCGTCAGTTGCTTGAACGGCTGCGCTGGCCGGAAGGTGTGATGTGTCCGCGCTGCAAGGACACGCGGGTTTCGCGCCTTAAAGACTACGCCCGGTACGAGTGTGTTGGGTGTGAGTACCAGTTCACCGTGACCAGCGGCACGATCTTCCATGACTCGCACCTGCCGCTGCCGATTTGGTTCCTTGCTACGCTGCTGCTGTGCGAAGCCAAGAAAGGCATGAGTGCCCATCAACTCAAGCGTACTATCTGGGGCTTGCATAAAGGGTCGTACAAGACCGCGTGGTATCTCTGTCACCGTATCCGTAAGGCGATGGCGCAGGTTGACCGCCCCATGCTGGACGGTACTGTCGAAATGGACGAAACCTATGTCGGCGGCAAGCAAAGCAATCCGGGCCGGGGCAGAGCGACCACAAATAAGGAAGTCGTCATTGGCATTCGTCAACGCGGCGGTGCTCTGCGGTTTTTCCACGCCGAAGATGCCAAGACTGGAACTCTGGCGCGGTATATCCAAGAGAACATCAGCACGGATGTTGACGTGATTGTGACCGACGAACTTCCTGCCTATCGCAAAGCGGTTGGTAATGCGCGGCATGAGACGGTTAACCATAGCCATAAAGAGTACGTCCGGCTCGGAACCGACATTCACTCCAATTCCGTGGAGTCGGCGTTTTCGCTCCTCAAGCGTGGGATAGCTGGAAGTTGGCACAAGGTCAGCGCGAAACACCTGCAAGCCTACTTGGACGAAATGACGTTCCGCTTCGACCGCCGTAACCGCTCCGACTTGTTCCTCGACACATTGCGTCATATGGTTACCGCCGACCCGTTGACATTTGAAAAATTGACAGCGGCTTAACTTATCCCAAGAAGGGCGTGTATCAGCTTGGCCGCAAAATGCTCTGGTGTAGTTGGTACGGAACCAGAAACCGCCAGATACACGTCCTTCCCGTCCGCAGTTAGTACGACTTTAACCACCACAGAATAAGGGGCTCCGTTCTCCCTTCTGAATGAGAATGCACGCTCTGTAGCGTTCAAATCTCCAACCAACATTTCCCCTGTGTCATGGCGACTGAGAACGATCCTCGTGGGCGGGTTGTTCTCGAAATCAAGGTGGATGGAAATACCCGGCTCGTTATTGACTTCGTTCGTCATTTCGCTCACGACCTCACGCAAGCGCCCCCATAGCCGCCCGCATCCGTCCACGAGGGTCTGGTGGTCCTGAATGCTCTTTTGAGCCGCAATACGAGCATTCTCTTCTTTCTGCTTAAGGCGGCCAGCTACATCCTTTGAAAAATCTGACATTCTGAATGCGCCTCCATTGCGCTGAGAGCCTAATTCTAGAACGAACCCGATATATAAGGTCATTACCCTTCAATTCCTCGGCAACGGCAGGAGCGTAGATTCCCCATCGTTCATGGCGGCCAACTTATCATTGGCTTCTTTTGAGGCTTCAGCGTTGCCAGGAAGGGCAGCTTTCAGCATCAACGCTGAAAAGTTAGATAATTGCTCCTTCCAATCATGCG
>JBKQKT010000170.1:0-3584 GCA_052147365.1 Candidatus Korobacteraceae bacterium
AGCATGCGCACGGTCACGACTTTTTGGGTGAGATAAAGTGTCTTGTCGTCGCCGCTGATCACCAGCGCCACCTGCTGGTTGCGTGTGGTCACATCGCCGCTTGCCGAGACGTCGACATACAGAGGGGATAGCACCAGCTCCAGACTGTACTGGTCGCGCCGATTCACAGCGTCGGACCAGCTGTCTTCGATCTTCTGGAATTCCAAAATCTCAGGACTGATGGTTTCAGTCACACCGGGTTTGTCGGCAGGCGGAACAGACGCTGGATCGGGAGCGGGACTCTGGGCGGCTGCGGTTGTACACCATAAAAGAACAGCAGAAAGGGGTAAAAGAAAGCGCTTCATGCGTAGCTCGAACTCCAACTTGGAAACAGTGTTCCAGTAAGAATCATAGCTCTTTGGGCTCCGAAACCGGGGCGCATGGGGAGCCAAAAAGTCCGGCCAGCGGGGCGCCCGTCCCGGGGATGTTACTGAAGGCCCTGCAAACGGACAGGTTCGTGGATCGTTACATTGGAGTCTTCAATCGAGATCCAGTGATCCTTGCGGAATTGGCCGAGAGTTCGAGTGACGGTCTCGCGTGTGGTGCAGGTCATGGAGGCCATCTCCTCGTGGGTCAGCAGCAGCGGAAACCGGAATTCTCCGGCCTCGGTGTGCTGGCCGATCTGATGCGAAAGTTCCAGCAGCAGGCGCGCCAGCCGCGCGGCCACAGTTTCAGCCAGCGAGATGCGGCACGCATCCTGCAATGCAAAGCGGTACTCCTGGCAGATGCATTGCACCGCGCGCAATTGCGCCTCTTTGTGATTCCGCAGGAAGCTCAGGAAGCGTTCCCGCTCCACGGGCCGCAGTTGGGCAGGCGTCAAAGACTCGGCTGAAACTTCGTAAACGCCATGCGACAGCACCGCGTAGAGCCCCAGCATCGATCCCGGGCCGGCGACGCGAACAATCATGTGCCGGTCTTCCGGCCGTCCCGCGGTCAGCTTCAGATAGCCGCTGCAAATCAGGTACAGACAGCGCGCGTCTTCACCTTCGGTAAAGAGCGCAGCCTGCGAGGGCAGCGAAATTGTGCTTGTCGCGAGCTCCAGGTCGGCCAATACCGCGCTGCCGAGCGAGCAAAACCACCCCGGACGCCGATTCGCGCAGGCCGCGCAACCGAGTGGCGAGGTTCGGCCCAGCTGCTTTGATCGCGACGGCTCGTCGATTGAAATCTGCATGTCAGCCATCGTCTTCCCTCTTCCATTCCGACGCGGCCCTTCGTCTCTCGCGCTTCGTAGCGTGCCTTCCGGCCCGCGCAATCCGCGATTGAGATCGAAGTACCCTGTTGGCTTCCGCCAACAACGGCACCTGCTCAGAGTTTGCTTCAGGGCTACTCTTTTTGGATGTGATAGGCCTCACGTTTGAAAGCAGGTTCTTGGCAGTGTGACGGCCGATACGAATCCTCCGAATTGGCGGGCACGCAAACCGCTCAAACAATAGGTTTAGCCGCCAAAATACAACCCCAACCTAATGTGATAGACATCACCGCCCCGAATCATGACCAGACCGTAATCTTTCGTGCATGTGGTGATGCTCCGCACCGGCAAGCGTCCGCAAAAGCTCCAGCGGTGCTCGCGCTCACAGGGAGAATCCACCACACTCAGCTTGAAGCGGTGGCTGATGGTACTTCTAAGTAGTTCTACGAAGTTCTTTGAAGGCGGTAATTTTCATGCATACTGATAGGCCGGTAACGCGTTTATTCAATGGTGCGGCTCCCGGGAAACGGCCGGGACTGCGAGTGTTTTTGATGTTCCTGCTGGCTGCAGGCCTTTTGTCGGCAACCGCGTTGGCCGCTCCGCCACCGGGATCCAAAGCTCAGGCCGCGCCGGCCGCGCCGGCCAGTCACGCCGAGTTCGTCGGCACGGATACCTGCGCCACCTGTCACGCGGACGTGGCCAAGAATTTCGCCACCAATCCTCATACCAAGATGACGCTGATGCACGGAAATGCCAATGGCGTTACCTGCGAGAACTGCCATGGCGCCGGCAGCGAGCACGTGGCCGGCGGCGGCGACGTGACTAAGATCTTCAATCCCGCCAAGGCTTCGGCCCAGGATGTCGACGCCAAGTGCCTCACCTGTCATGCGGGAGCACACCCGAACTTCATGCGTGCGCCTCACGCCAAGGCCGGCGTCAGTTGCATTAGTTGCCATAGCATTCACGGCAGCAAAGCGGAGACGCTGCTCAAGGCTCCGCAGCCCACGCTCTGCTTCCAGTGCCACAGCGACCAGAGAGCTCAGTTCAGTATGCCCTTCCATCACCCGGTGAACGAAGGCACCGTCAAGTGCACCGACTGCCATGACGTGCACGGCACCTTCCAGCCCAACAACCTTAGAGCGACGGTCGATCAGAACATGATCTGCACCAAGTGCCACATGGATAAGCGTGGGCCTTTTGTCTACGAGCACGCTCCGGTCAAAGCGGAAGGCTGCCTGGCATGCCATTCGCCCCACGGTTCCCAGAATGCCCGCATGCTGAGCATGCCGAACATCAATACGCTCTGCAACCAGTGCCATAGCGCTGTTGCCTTCGGCACGATTCATGGTCAAGGCGCGGGATCGTCGGATAGCGTGCCGTGCACCAGCTGCCACACCTACATCCACGGCTCGAACTTCAGCGTGGCGTTTCTCAGATAACGGTGATGGAGCCTTGCCTCGCCTGATCTTTACATCGGCGCAGCAAGGCTTCCGCAACAGTTTCGCAAAGGTTGGATTTCGGCAATGAGTTTGATTCAAGTGAGGCTTCATATGAAGAAAGCAGGCTGGTTTTCACGGCTTAATAATCAACAGCCATCTTTTGCAATGTTCCTGGGAATGTTAGTGGCCATGTTTCTTGCCGCGGCGTGCATCGCCGTGGCACAGACTCCAGCCGATCCCGCTCCGGCGCCGGGTTCAACGATGTCCATTCCGACAGGGTATTCCGTCCATGAATCCGTCGATCTCGGCGGGCGCATGGCCGGCATCTCGGGCAGCGGCGCCATGTACGACACAATGGTGAACCTGCAGTCCGGCCCGCGTGTTCTCGGCGAGACCTTCAGGCTGCACGCGCTGGAAGGCACCAAAAACACTCCGCTCGATGATTTGCAGGTTTTTGCCAGCGGCTTCGGCGGCGAGCCCAACGACTTTGCCAAGCTCGACTTCTCCAAGGGCAAGTACTACGAGTTTTCGGGAATGTTCCGCCGCGACCGCCGGTACTTCGACTACGATCTGCTAGGCAATCCGGGAATCCCCAGCGGGTATTCCATTCCCATCGGGCCTTCTACAGCGCCGACTGGCACCTATGCGTGGCCGCAGGCGATTCATTCGCCGTTCATGTTTAACACTGTGCGACGCATGACCGACACGAGCCTGACCCTGCTTCCGCTGTCGAAGTTCACCTTCCGCGTTGCGTATTCGCAGAACATCTTTCAGGGACCGAGCCTCACCCCAAGCGGGAATTCGGTGGCCGGACAAGAACTCCTGCTCCAGGAAGTTCAACGCAACAGCACCGACGATTTTACGGGCACGGTCGACTGGAAGCCGGTGCAGGGAACCAAGCTCACTTATGAGGAGCA
>JBKQKT010000171.1:0-3400 GCA_052147365.1 Candidatus Korobacteraceae bacterium
GGCAGGGCCAGATGAAGGGCGGCGACTTCGAGGTCGCGTGGCGCAAGGCGGTGCACGACGGCTTCGTCGCGAACACGGCATCGCCGGCCAAGAACGTCTCGGCAAAGGGCGGGGCACCAAGCGATAAGGGTGGGGCACCAAGCGGCGGCGACATGGAAGTGATCTTCCGCCGCGATCCACTGATTTACGACGGGAGCCGCGCCAACAATGCGTGGCTGCAGGAGACGCCGAAGCCAATCACCAACCTCTGCTGGGACAACGCAGTCCTCATCAGCCCGGCGACGGCGAAGAAGCGCAGCCTGGTTACAGGTGACATCGTAGAAATCAACGTCAACGGCCGCAAGGTGAAGGGCGCGATTTGGCCGCAGCCGGCGCACCCCAATGACGCCATCACCGTTTTCCTCGGCTACGGACGCACCCGGGGTGGTCGCGTCGCCGACGGCGTCGGCTTCGATGCTTACCCGATCCGAACCAGTGACGCCTTGTGGATCGCCGGTGCCAGCGTTACTAAGGTCGGTAGCGGATACGGCTTCGCTCACCCACAGGGCTTCCAGTACATTGACTACTCCGACCTGCCTAAAGGCACCGAGCCGCTGAAGAACCGCCATATCATTCGCAAGGCGACGCTCGCGGACTTCATCAAGAACCCCAATTTCGCGCACGAAGAGGAGGAGTCAGTCCCTCCCGAGATGACGCTCTATTACCCCTATCAGTACACCGAATTGAAATGGGGCATGACGATCGACATGAACTCCTGCATTGGCTGCAAGACCTGCATCGTGGCCTGCCAGGCGGAGAACAACATTCCGGTCGTTGGTAAGGAGCAGACCATGCGCGGCCGCCAGATGCAGTGGCTCCGGGTCGATGTGTACTACGAGGGCGGGACGGAGAATCCGGCGATGTACTATCAGCCCGTCCCGTGCCAGCAGTGCGAGAACGCGCCCTGCGAAGTGGTTTGTCCGGTGGGCGCCACGGTGCACAGCACCGAGGGCCTGAACGACATGGTGTACAACCGCTGCGTGGGCACGCGGTACTGCTCCAACAACTGCCCTTACAAGGTGCGCCGCTTCAACTTCCTGCTGTGGCAGGATTGGACCACGCCCCAGTACAAGATGATGCGCAACCCCGAGGTGAGCATTCGCAGCCGCGGCGTCATGGAGAAGTGCACGTACTGCATCCAGCGCATCGCCCACGGGCGAATGACGGCAGAGAAGGAAAATCGCAGTGTCCGCGACGGTGAAGTCGTCACCGCGTGCCAGCAGGCCTGTCCGGCTGGCGCCATTGTATTCGGCAATATGAATGATAAGGATAGCCGCGTGGCCAAGATCAAGGAGCAGCCGCGCAACTACACACTGCTGGAAGACTTGAACACGCGTCCTCGTACCACGTACCTGGCGGTCGTGAGGAACCCGAACCCTGAACTTGAGCAGGCGGAGCCCAGCTAACGATGCAACAGGGACCTGAGCAACCAACGACTTTGCTGGAGCCGTGGCCGGACGAGCCGCCGGTGATGCTGCCGGGGCAGAGCTACGGCAGCGTAACCGACCAGATCGCCGATGCTGTGCTGACACGCCCGATCGGCCTGGGTTGGCTGGCGGGCTTGGCCATCGGTATGGGCCTGGTGGCGCTGCTGGGCGCAGCCGTCACTTACCTGTTCCTGGTTGGCGTCGGCATCTGGGGCATCAACATCCCTGTAGGGTGGGGCTTCGCCATCATTAATTTCGTCTGGTGGATCGGTATCGGTCATGCCGGCACGCTGATCTCAGCCATTCTTCTGCTGCTGAAGCAGACCTGGCGCAATTCCATTAACCGCTTCGCGGAAGCAATGACTCTGTTCGCCGTCGCCTGCGCCGGCATGTTCCCGTTGCTTCACATGGGCCGTCCGTGGCTGGGCTACTGGATGTTCCCCTACCCCAGCAGCATGGGCGTGTGGCCACAGTTCCGCAGTCCGCTGGTGTGGGACGTGTTCGCGGTGTCAACGTACGCCACAATCTCCGCGGTCTTCTGGTATGTGGGCCTGGTGCCCGATTTCGCCACCATGAGGGAAAAGGCAAAAAGCCGCTACACCAAGTCGATTTATGGATTGTTGGCCATGGGCTGGCGCGGATCGGCCCGCCACTGGAAGCGGTATGAGGCACTTTACATTCTTCTGGCTGGCCTTGCGACTCCGCTGGTGCTGTCGGTGCACACCGTGGTTAGCTTCGATTTTGCGATTTCCATCGTTCCTGGCTGGCACACGACCATCTTCCCGCCCTACTTTGTCGCGGGAGCAATTTACTCAGGCTTTGCTATGGTGCTGGTGCTGGCGATTCCCATCCGCCACTTCTACCACCTCGAAAACATGATCACCATGCGGCACCTGCAGAACTCGGCCAAGGTCATGCTGGCGACGGGGTTGATTGTGGGTTACGGCTATTTGTTCGAGACCTTCATCGCCTTCTACAGCGGCTCAACGTACGAACGTTTCATGATCGAGAACCGCTGGTTCGGGCCGTATGCGATTTTCTACTGGTCGCTCATCCTTTTTAACATCGCCCTGCCGCAGATCCTGTGGATGCCCAAGATCAGGGCCAATACCATGTGGCTCTTTCTGATTTCGCTGGTGATATTGGTAGGCATGTGGCTGGAGCGCTTCGTGATCATCATTACCAGCCTGAGCCGCGACTTCCTGCCCTCGTCGTGGGGTCATTACGTGGCAACGCGCTGGGATTACGCCGTCTTTTTCGGCACGCTCGGCTTCTTCTTCGCGGCAATATTCATCTTTATTCGCATCATGCCAGCCATTTCGATCTTTGAAATGCGCCAGTTGCTGCCTGAGTCGGAGGTGAAAGCGAAATGAGTCACAAGGCGCTCTCACCGGCAATTTATGGCCTGATCGCGGAGTTCGACACGTCCACTGAACTGGTAGAAGCGGCCCAGGCTGCCTATGCCGCCGGCTACCGCAAGATGGATGCCTACAGTCCATTTCCCATCGAAGAGGCCAGCGAGGCCATGGGCTTTCACAAGAGTCGCGTGCCGCTGGTGGTGCTGCTCGGCGGCCTGATGGGCGGCCTTTCCGGCTTTGGGTTGCAGTACTGGATCAACGTCATCGCCTATCCGCTGAATATTGGCGGAAAGCCGTACGACTCGTGGCCAGCGTTTATCGTTCCGACCTTTGAAATGACGATTCTCTTCGCCGGGCTTTCCGGTATGTTAGGGATGTTTGCCCTGAATGGCTTACCTATGCCATATCACCCGCTGTTCCACGTGGAACAATTCTCGCGGGTGACGAGGGACAAGTTCTTTCTGTGCGTAGAAGCCGCCGATCCCAAGTTCGATATTGTTGATACGCAACGATTTATGGAGAGTCTGAGGCCGGTCTCGATTGCGGAGGTGCCGCATTAACCGGCTAGCACATTCC
>JBKQKT010000172.1:0-4971 GCA_052147365.1 Candidatus Korobacteraceae bacterium
GTACTTCCAAGAGGCGTACCAGCTCGACCCTAAGAACGCGTTTGCGATGAATAATATGGGTTACTTAGCGGAGTTGGACGGAGACCGTGAAACTGCGGATTATTACTACGAGAAAGCCAGGACCGCCGACCAGTCGAGCCTGAAGGTCGCGTACGCGACGCGCAAAGACATGGAAGGCGCCAAACTTGCCGCAGTGGCCCGCGCCAGTGACGATGCGGTAGTGAAGGCCACCGAAGAAGCTGCTGCCGCCCGCCGAGCCCAGGGCGGCCCGGTAGTCTTGCGCTATCGTAATAACCAACCGGTTATCGAGCCGCCAACTCCACCGCAACCCACCACCGCGAATCCGCCCTCACCTCGAAGCGAAGTGTTGCCTCCGCTACCGGACAACGAACAGCCCTCCACCCAACAGCAGCCCCAAGTCCAAAGTCCTTCACCCGACGCTAACCCGAGCGGAGGCCTTTTGGTGCCCCTACCCGATAGCCAGCAGCCTCCGCCGGCGACAGAGCCGGATCGCCAGCAACAGAACAGTGGCCGGCCGCAGTAGCTATAACTATTTCAGAGCTGGTGGGATCGAATAGTGATGGGAAGAGCTTCGGCAATGCATCAGCATTGCTTCACTTGCAAGGATTGAGGCCCTTCTCTATGGCTGTGCCTTCTTCATAGTCGTTCCAGGTCTCAACCATGAGGAACGGCATCGGGTGCTGCTGATTGTAATGGCTGAAGAGGCGCAGGGTATCTTCGAAGGTGCGGCCACAGCGTGAGTCCATCTTCCGGTTCTGGCTCCAACTCGCTTTGGAATCATCGAACGCTGCCCAGGCAGCACCGACGGTGATTTTGCTGGGGTAGTCGGACTCCATTGTCTTGTAGAAGTTGTCGAGATACTGTTGTCCCCAGTTACTTCCATCTGGCTGCCAGCCCTGCGGGCCAGGATTGACCCAGGCATAAAACCCGTCAAACGCATTCGCGTATTCCGCGGGAATGTCCTTGAAGATTAACAGTGGCGGATCATCCCAGGCATTGACTGCCTGGCGTACACGGTTCCAGTCGGTGTGGCCATTCTTCGGAAAAATGAAGATCATGGGGCGCCCCTGGTAGTGCATGTACGCCTGTCGCGCAACCACCGCATGCCTACCAATATAGTGATCGTAAGCATACTGCAGATCAGCGATAACCCTGTCAGTAGCACTAGCCGGATCGCTGTCATCTTCGTCGTACATTAAAGCCACCTGGAAGCTTTTCTCAGCGGCCACCTCTTGCATCAAGGCGTAGGCTTTATCCTCGAAATCATGCTGCGCTCCGTACCAGTTCACCACGAAGGCGACGATGCCGAACCGTTTGGCTGCATCGACCTGCTTCTCGATAGCAACGCGATCCACCGAGGAATAGCCGACATTGATATGCCCTGGATGCCCGAACCAAGGGAGATACGCCGCCAGTCTGATTGGCTCGGTCGGGTGAGTGACGACGCTGTTCGCGGCGAGAGATAAGCGAGGATCAACATGATGACAGGAGGATGGAATAAGCAAAATCGTAAACACCATCGGCAGTACGAGGGAGCGTAAGTAAGTGGGTACGTGGGACATGCGAGCGAGTTCCTAGCTGGGACCAAACCGGGTTGGATGTGATATTCAGCAGGAACGTTGGCTATAAACGTGGGTAGGGTTCGGGAAATAGTCGCCGGATACCGACATCATATCGCAAAAAAACCACTTGCCAGCCCACGCGAGAAACAAATGGGGGCTCTCGGGAAAGAGCCCCCATAATGGTTTTGGTTGAACGCCCAGTCTACAAATTTACCAGACAGTGAGCGTAGCCTTGTCCACCCATTCGTGATATCCCTGGCCGCTCGCATTTACGTCGAGCTGCCATTGCACGCCGAGATTATCAGACCAGGCTAAATACCTGGCGTTCCTTGTGATGTTAAGGGGGTACGAATGTCCATCCACTACCAGTGTCACATAGGTGTACTGATGCGCATTGATGTTCGTGGTCACATACATCTGAATGTGGTGCCAGGTGTTGGGACTGAACTTCGGGCAGGAAACGGAGCTGTGATACCAGTGTCCGGCCGCCTCGTCCCACGTATCCCAACGTCCGGAGCCGTAATCACATTCGGTGCCAATCATGTAATTGTACCCGTGGACAAACTGGAAGGTATCAAACTCCAGCGCCTGAGTACCGGTTTGTGAGTTGCCATCCAGGTAAAAGTAGAAGTCCCACAAGAAGTTACGTACATTGTTGTTGGCTCCCAGTTTTTGGATCCACAAAGCGTTCGCCCATACGCCTGAGTTGAAGAATTCCGTGCTGGCGCCATCCTGCGATGGCGGATTCTGATTTTGGGCCATCCAATATGCGCCATTGCCACTGCCACCAGCGCATCCCGGGTCGTGGCACCAATTCCAGCCGCCGCGATCGTCAATGTTGTTAAACACTATCGCCCCCGGAGGAGGACTTGGCAGGCCGCCACCGCCGCCTCCACCGCCCCCGCTTGTTATGGTGATTTCCTCGTCCACGCTGCCGTAGGCGCCCGTTTGGTCCCAGGCGCGGGTGACGAGTTGATGATTACCTTGGGGCGCAGAAATATTTGCATTGATTGATTTGGTTTGGCCGGCGGTGTACACGCTCTTGCCGTCCAGATAAACGACCCAGCCGGTGATCGTATAAGAACTGGTCGCATTCGCAACCAGATTAAATGGGGATGAGACCTGCGCACCATTTCCCGGAGAGGTGACAGTCACGTTTACAGCGGCTGCTGCCGCCAGCGACAGACTTAAACACACAATCGCTGACGCGAGAATATACTTCTGCAAAATCTATTCTCCCTTCTTTTGGCTGAAATGTCGTGCTGTTTTGGTCGTGCTTGAATTGAGGCGATAGTATCTCACATCCGCCTCAGAACCAATGCCAGAATGGTGGTAGGAACTCGTAGTGGAACGACGGCCTGAACTCGACGCTGCTGCGAACTAATGTTAGCGACGTCGCAACTAGCCCGCTGTACGCGAATCAAGTGGATTAATGCTAGAGGTCAACAAGGATAAGCGCAGCGGAAGTCAGGCTTTAGTATTTGCCACTCGCAGAAAGGTAGCGTTAGGTGCGCGGCCGAAGTAGAAGCCTTGGAATTAATCGAACGGGTTTATTCGGAAATCAGTGGATAGTCGCCCTGTCATCGTGTTGCGGCTAGAGTTGTGGCCTGCGCTGCTGGCAGGCGGCCAGTAAGCGTTGCGCCTGCTCGGCATTGTCTCCCTTCGGCTCTTGCTTCAGGTAGGCTTGCAGTTCGCGTTTCGCGTCCTCAAAGCCTTAACGGAATCATTGCGTAGGCTTTGAGCATCGGGCGACCTGGTTTTTCTGGTTCCGCGAGTCGCGTTCCGTCAACTGCTTCATTAGCAGACCTGGTGGAAGTGCCACGGTGCGAGGTGTTGATTTCACCTTAAGCGTATCGTTGGATGATCCCAGTTCTGGCGAGTTGCCATGCGCGATTCCGACAGCTACAAAATGTTTTCTGGATCTGACAGGCAACTTAACCGCATTAACTTCGCCGTAGTTGGCGGCGTCAGAAGGCCTGCTAACCGATACAGTCTGATATACGGGAAACGCGAAAGCTAAAGCGACGGTGATGCTGCACCGGGTGCAAACTGGGGCGCAGGCGTTCCGGGGTTGAGGGCAGCCATCAGCGGGGGATACCGAGACGCAAAGAAATAGATGGAGTACGCGGGGAAGAACACGATCGCAGGCACATAGATCAGGGACACCAGATAGAGAAAAATTGCCAGCAAAATGCAGCCGATAACCACGGCCAGAGCGATCATATTGGCATTCCAAGTCAATCCGGCGGTTTTACCAGTGAGAACTGCAACGACCCCGAGTCCTATGCTCGGTATGGCGATGATTAATCCCAGAATCAGGGTTGCAATTGCAAGCAAGACTGAGGCGACCAACGCCAGCCCGATCTTCACCCCTACGTAAGCAGCGTACGCTTCCTTTTCGGCCTGCATCATGGGCCACAGTCGCCGCCATCCCTCCATTACGGAGATGTCCTCCAGAGCCATTTGGGGAACGACAAAGTCCTTCGTCAGTACAAGAATCACCGCTGTGACCACCGCGAAAACGAGCAACTCCAGCACAAGAATGATTCCGCCGAAGACCAGGGCGGGCAGGTGTTCTTTCGGTTCCCTGAACCACCCGTTAGCGAAGGCAAAGGCCAGGGGAATTCCAACCAAGACTAAGATGCACACCATCGTGAGGAGCAGGTAAAGCAGCCTCCACACGAAGTACCTCCATCCGGGAACCAGCCTGTGGTACCAGCGCCACCGGATATGACACTCTTT
The DNA here is from genome assembly GCA_052147365.1 of Candidatus Korobacteraceae bacterium. Taxonomy (GTDB): domain Bacteria; phylum Acidobacteriota; class Terriglobia; order Terriglobales; family Acidobacteriaceae; genus Bog-257. The sequence continues at coordinate 4,326 of JBKQKT010000172.1, forward strand.
CGCGATGATGCCGTCGAACAGAACGAAGCGCATCACGCTCCCCACATACATCAGGATGATTCCAATGGCGAGCGCCGCGATAACAAAGGCCGCTATCAGGGCGGCCAGCAGGGCAGGGTCAATTCCTAACGAAGCCGGGAAGTGAGGGTGCGGCCCGCCTCCTGGATGGCTGGGAAACTGGAAATTGGAACGGTCGCATCCGTTGAAACCGAGTTCTCCCGCCAGCAGTCCGACAAATGCAAGCCTCGTCCATTGACCAATGCGGAAGGGCTTGAACAGTTGTCGCCGGGCGTGTTCTACGGCCAGCGGGATCGAGTCCACGGCGGTGATGGGCAACGCGCACCTCGGGCTGCGAACGGCTTCACAGCAAGGTACTAGAGAATTGAGCTGCCGAGCAAATCAATTCAGAGAGGGGAAATTCAGAAGACCGCAGGCACCCAACCGATGTCTACTGGCTCGCACTACACGTCTTAGCTAAGTCCTTCACACCCTTTACATCCAGAGCGGGGATCTCTTCCACCGTCGATGCCATGTCTTTCTCGGTCGTGGAGAACGATTTCACCGTCGGTTTGCCGGTGACTTCGACTTCGCGGCCAATGTAATTGCGAAGTTTGCCGGTATTGCCCGTGAGGTTATAAACCGTCCC